>JAEHDK010000033.1 GCA_016880465.1 Micromonosporaceae bacterium | reverse complement strand
GCCGATCGCGCTGGGCGGCGCGCCATCGACCGGCTGGTGGTCCCGCCCGGCCTCGCCCTCGGTGCCCGCGGCGCCGCCCGCGCCACCGCTCGTCGGCGGTACGACGGAGCGTGGCCTGCCGGTACGGGTGCCGATGGCGCAGCTGCCGGTGGCCACGGTGGTCGATGCGCCGGTCCCGGCACCCGCGCCCAGCGAACCCGACCCCGACGAAACCGGCAGGATGCTCGCCGCTTTGTACGGCGGTATCCATCGCGCCGAAGCCGAGCACGACGTGGACCGCCCGATCGGCGGCCAGAACGACGAGGAGCCGTCACCGTGACCACGCTGAGCCAAGAGGCCAAGGACCTGAGCTGGATGATCAGTGCGTTCACCGACCGGGTACCGGGTGTGACGCACGCGGTCGTGGTCTCGTCCGACGGGCTGCTCGTCGCGGTGTCCGAGCACCTGCCCCGGGACGGTGCCGACCAGCTCGCGGCCGTCAGCGCCGGCCTGGTCAGCATCGCGTCCGGGGCTGCGCAGATCTTCGACGGGGACGTCGTCAAGCAGACCGTGGTCGAGATGGGGCGCGGGTACTTCCTGGTCATGTCGATCCGGGACGGCTCGATCCTGGCGACCCTCGCCACCCGGGAGGCGGACATCGGCGTGGTCGGGTACGAGATGGCCCGGCTTGCGAAGCAGGCCGGTGAGCTGCTCACCCCGGCGCTGCGCGCCGAACTGCAGCAGGCGCTGCCCCGGCCGACCACCGGTTGATCGCCCACCGGACGCGGGGCGGGGCGCCGGCTGGCCGACGCCCCGCCGGCGTGCCGGTGAAATCAGTCGGCGAGCGCCACGATCCCTTGCGCCCAGCGGAAGTACTTGTTGGTACCCAGGTCGCGAACGGTCTTGATGTTGAACGCCTCCTGGAGCAGCTTCGCGTCGTTCTCGGTGACCCCGGACAGCGCGCTGACCGGGGCGTCGGCGATCTCCTGGGCGCTGAGGCCCTCGAACTCCTTGTCGAGCTTCTTCTCAAGGCCGAGCATGTGACTCCCTTCGGGGGGACCGCCCCACACCGGCGGTGCGGGCCGGCCAGCAGGTCAGGCTACGAGCCGTAGCGTGCACCGCGCCACCGGAGTGTTCAAGAACCGACTGATGGGCGTGGCGGCAGCGGCCCGCGCGCCAACCGTGGCCGGGCGGCCGGGTTCGGTACGTGCGCCGGCCGGCGGACCAGCTCGTCGAGGACCACCGCGATCGCCCGGTCCAGCTGCGGGTCGGCGCCCTTCAGGTAGTCCTGCGGGGCGATGTCCACGTCGATGTCCGGGTCGGTGCCGTAGTTCTCCAGGCGCCAGCCGACGTCGTCGAAGCCGAACGAGAACTCCGGCTGGGTGGTGACCGTACCGTCGGCGAGCGGGTGGCGCGGGTAGATGCCGATGACACCGCCCCAGGTACGCTTGCCGACCACCGGGCCGAGCCCGAGCATCTTGAAGCCGTGGCTGAAGATGTCGCCGTCCGAGCCGGCCCGCTCGTTCGCGATGGCCACCATCGGCCCGCGCACCGCCTCGCTCGGGTACGGGCTCGGCTCCGACCACCGCTGGTAGATCGTGGCCAGCCGGCGCCGGGCCAGCTTGCCCAGCAGCAGCTCCGAGACGTGCCCGCCACCGTTGAAGCGCAGGTCGACGACCAGGGCCTCGCGATCGATCTCGGCGAGGAAGCCGCGGTGGAACTCGGCGAACCCATCCGCGGCCATGTCCGGAATGTGGAGGTAGCCCACCCGGCCGTCGGTCCGCTCGTGTACCGCCCGCCGGTTGCCCTCGACCCAGTCCCGGTACCGGGCGGCCCGCTCGTCGGCCAGTGCCCGGACGGTGACCGTCCGCGGTTCGCCGCCGGGGCTGCGTACGGTCAGCTGCACCTCCTGTTCGGCGAGGTTCGCGAGCAGCTCGGCCGCGGTCACCGGTCCGCCGACCGCCGAGCCGTTGACCGCGAGCAGCTCGTCGCCGGCGCGTACGTTCACCCCCGGCCGGTTGAGCGGTGAGGTCGCGTCCGCCGTCCAGGAGTCGCCCTGGCACACCCGGCCGATCCGGTGGGTGGTGCCGTCGGTCGCCCAGTCCACGCCGAGGAAGCCCTGCCGGTACTGCGGGCCGGGGCGGTACGCACCGCCGGCCTCGTACGCGTGCGAGGTGCCGAGCTCGCCCTGCAGCTCCCACATCAGATCGGAGAACTCGGCCCGGCTGCCGACCAGGTCGACGAGCGGGGCGTACCGGTCGTACACCTCGGCCCACTGCACTCCGGACATATCCTCGACCCAGAACTGCTCCCGCTGCAGCCGCCAGGCCTCGCGGTACATCTGCCGCCACTCGGCGGCCGGGCGTACGGACACCTTGACCCGGTCCAGGTCGATCCAGCCGGTGACGCGGCCGGGGTCGTCGCCGGCCTCCGGCTTCGCACCGGCCGCGATGACCCGCAGCCGGCTGCCCGCGCGGTAGAGCAGCGTGCTGCCGTCGGCGCTGAGCGTGAAGTCGGTCAGGCCGGACGCGATCTCGTCGCAGACGAGCGTCGTCAGGTCGATCGCCTGCAGTACGCGGTCGGTGGCCGGTTCCGGCGGGAAGTGCCCACCGCGCGACCCGCTGGCCGGGTACGACGTGAACAGGACCTTGGCGTGGGTACCGGCTACCCGGTCGTAACGGCTTTCGGCGACCGGGAAGGCGACGGCCCGGTGCTCGATGCCGTCGAAGTCGATCTCGACCGCGGTCGGCAGGACCGGCTTGTCCGCCTTGGCCGCCTGCTCGGCGTCGCGCAGCGACGTGGCGACCGGCACGAAGGGTGCCGGCACGTCGGCGCGCAGGGTCACCGCGTACGGCCGGCCGCCGCGCGGGAACCCGAGGTCGAACTGCAGCTCGTCGTAGACCGGATCGAGGTCCCGCCGGCCGATGAAGTACAGGTACCGGCCCGCCGGGTCGAACGCGGGTCGCCGGTCGCGCACGACCGGGCTCGTCGCCGGGCGGGTCTCGCCGGTCCGCGCGTCGGCGATCTTGATGGCCGAGGTGAGCCGGGTACCGCAGTGCGTGTACGCGAGCCACCGCCCGTCCGGCGACCAGGCCGGGTCGGCGATCCGGTCGTACGGACTGTGGTCGACCCGGATCGCGGTGGGCTCGTCCCCGGTCAGGTCCACGATGTAGAGCTCCTGCCGGTGGTTCGTCACGGCGACCCGTTCGCCCGCCGGTGCCACCGCCAGCTCGACGAGCCGGCCGAGGTCGAGGTGCGCGAGGGGGCGCGGCGCCGCGGGGTCGCTGCCGGCATCGAGGACCACCAGTACCTCGTGGTCGCTGTCGTCGCTCGCGGCCGCGACCAGGCGCTGGCCGCCCGGGACGTGGGTGAGCAGCCGGTACCGCACCCCGTCCGGCACGCCGTGCTGGCGTACCGCGCCCGACCAGTTGCCGAAGGTGTACGCCTTGCCCCGGCTGGTGATCGCCAGCTCGGTACCGTCCGGCGCGATCGCCATCGTGTCGAGGTGCTTGGCCGCACTGGCGTACAGCCGGCTGCGCTGCGTACGTGAGCTGGCGAGCCGTACGTCGACCGGGGTGGGTTCGTCGGCACCGGCCTCGAGCAGCCAGAGCCGGGCACCGGAGCAGTACGCCAGCCGCCGGCCGTCCGTGCTCAGCCAGCGTGCGTAGAAGTCGTCGTGGTCGGTGTGCCGGCGCAGGTCGGCACCGGCCGGCGTGCACGAGTACACATTGCCGACACCCTCGTGGTCGGAGATGAAGTAGATCCGGTCGCCGACCCAGCACGGCCGCACGACGTTGCCGGGCAGCTCGACGAGCCGCCGGAAGTCGTTGGTGCCCTCCGGGTCCACCCACAGCTCGCCCGCCCAGCCGCCGCGATACCGCTTCCACCTGGCCGGCTCCTCCGCGTTGCGACCGAGGACCACCCCGCCATCGGGGCCGTACGAGATCGTGACGACCGGCCCGAGTGGTATCAGCTCGGGCAGCCCGCCCTCCGGCGCGACCCGGTGCAGCCAGCGTTCCCGGCCGATCGGCTGGTAGGCATCGGTGGCGTAGATGATCGCGCCGGTCACCGGCTCGAAGGCCACGACGGAGGTCAGTCCTCCGTGGTACGTGAGCCGCCGGGGGGCGCCGCCGTCGAACGGCATCGCGTACACGTCTGCCGGCCCCTCCTCGCGGCCGGTGAAGGCGATCAGCGAACCGTCCGGGGAGATCCGCGGGTTGCCGGCCTCCGCGACACCGGCAGTCAACCGGTACGCCCGGCCGCCGGCGGCATCGACGAGCCAGAGATCGTCCTCGCAGACGAAGACCACCTGGTCACCGTGGATCGCCGGAAAGCGCAGGTAACCGCGGTCGGGGGCAGCCATTGGTC
>JAEHDK010000320.1 GCA_016880465.1 Micromonosporaceae bacterium | reverse complement strand
GGCTGCTCGTCGGTGTGGGTGAGCGGGGCGAGGGCGCGGCGTAGGTGCCAGGTGAGGTGCTCGGCGAGCATGCAGATCAGGACGTGGGCCTTGACGCGGTCTTCGAGCCGGTGGTGGACGGGGCGTAGGTCGAGGTCATCGACCTTGATGTTGCGCCAGTCACGTTCCACATGGGACAGATTCTTGTAAGCGACGACCACGCCGGAGGCGTCGAGTTTGTCGGCGGTCACGCTGGTGCGGATGACGTAGATGCCGTCGAGTGCGGCTTCGGCGTCGATGCCGGCCTGGTTACGGGTGATAGTCAGGGACTCGTCGGTGATGTCCACGGTGAAGTGCTTGGCCATCTTGTAGTTGCCTACGACCTTGCCGACCTTGAGGCCGATCTTGTCGGAGCCGGTCAGGCAACCCTCGGCGACGGCGGTGACGATCGGGGCGAGTATGGCCTCGGTGGCGGCGAGCAGGTCCTGGCGTTTGCGGGCGCGTTCGTCGGCCAGGGCGGGGTTGCGGCAGGCCACCAATCGCTCGTCGGGGTAGTCGGGGTGGCTGATCTCGGCTAGGTCCTGCTGGTCGAACAGGCTCATCTGCAACGGCCCGCCGTCGGCGGCGAGCTTTCGGATCTGGTCGGCGCGCAGGCAGGTCAACCACGCCCACACGTCCTCAACCGGCAACTGCTTGAGCGCGTCGATACGCGCGTTGGTGATCATCCCCCGATCCCCGACCATGACCATCTGCCGCAGTCCGAACGTGTCCCGAACCGCGGTGACCGCGTCCTTGAACGCGGTCGGGTCGCCGGTGTTGCCCTTGAACACGCGCACCGCCACCGGCCGCCCATCCGGGTCGGTGAGCAGCCCGTACTCGATCTGAAGCTTGCCCTTCTTCCCGTCCCGGGAGTAGCCGCGGGCGGCCAGCGGGCAGTTGCGTCCCTCCATCCAGGACGACGACAGGTCGAACAGGGCCATCCGGTGTGGGTTGGTGGCCTCGTTGGTCAGATGCCGGCGGGCCAACTTCGCCTCGATCGAGTCCTGCCGGCCCAGTAGCCAGTCCATCGCCGCGTAGACCTCATCGGTGGACGCCCCGGCCACACCCAGATCGGCGCCGAGTGCGGTGTCGCCCCACCAGCCCACCGTCGCCAACTTCGTGGCCGGGTGCACCACTCGCGACACGATCAGCGCCAGCGCCAGATCCCGCTGCCGACCGGCCGGCCCCAGCAGCGCGGGCAGGCCCAACGCCTTGGCCTGCACCATCACCGCCGCCACATCGCCGTACGGCAACGAGCGCAGCACCTGCGCGCCGGCGCTGCTGGCCGGAACCAGCCGCTCGCCCTTCAGGGTGCGGCGCAGCACATCGCGCTGCTCGTCCGACAGTTCGGACACGTTGCCCACCGTCGCGTGCTTGACCTTGCCGTCCTCCCGATACGAGCGGCGTAGCAGGAACGAGTCGTTGGCTACACCATTAGATCAGAAAGAACCGCCTCCCCCTGCGCTGCAACGGAAGGCGGCTCTACAGGTGCCTTAACTTCGGACTAGTACGCCGCGAACGAGCGGATCGGCATGCGCGGCCCGAAACGAGGCGCCCCGATCCCGGCGCGTTCGAGGAGCGTGCACACCCGGCCGCGGTGGCCGGCGAACGGCGCCAGCAGGTCGAGCATCCGCGCGTCGTCGCCGCGCGGCTCACCGGCCAGGGCCCACGCCACCATGTTCGGGATGTGGTAGTCGCCGACGCTGACCGCGTCCGGGTCGCCGTACGCCGTCCGGACGACCTCGGCGGCCGTCCACGGGCCGATGCCGGTGATCGAGACGAGCCGGCCGGTGGCCGTCGCGACGTCCGGGCACTCCTCCAGCCGCCGGGCGACGGCGGCCACGCGGCGCAGCGTGTCGGCGCGGCGCTGCTCGATCCCGAACGGGTGGAAGACCCAGTACGGCGTACCGGCCACCGCGGCGGGATCCGGTGGCAGCAGCAGCCCGTCCAGCGGTCCGGGCGCGGGTTCCCGGAAGTGCCGGACCGTCGCGGCGTACCCGCGGTAGGCCTCCTTGCCGGTGACCTTCTGTTCGAGGACGGCCCGCAGCAGCCGCTGGAAGACCCGTCCGGTCGAGGCAAGTCGATGTCCACTGTGGAGCTTGGCGAGCCGGGCGACGAGCGGGTGGGCGGCCGCGACGGCGGCGAAGCCGCTCACGTCGTCACGCAGCCCGGCAACGCCGTCGGCCTGTGCGACGACCCAGGAGGCGCCCGGCCCGAAGCCGGTGGCCTCCAGTTCCGCGCCGGACCGGCGCAGGCACAGCGTCGCCGGACCCTCCGGAGTGCGGGTCGCCCACCAGAACGCGCCCCTCGCCACCCGCGCACACGGGTCGTACCGGCTCATCGGGAGCGCGCCGACCGTACCCGCGAAGTCGTACCGAGCGGGCAGCGCCAGCCGGCGCGTCTGGGTCACACCGGAACCGTAGCCTCCGGCGCCCGCGCCCCGGCCACCAGCGCCCGGTGCAGGAGTCGCGCGTCACCCAGCATGGCCCGCAGCCGCTTCTCGAGCCCGCCGACCGGAGCCAGGTTCTGCGGCGCGCGCGGGTCCTTGTACGGCGACGAGGCGAACCGGGGGAGCGTCACCGCGGACAGGTCGGCCAGCGCGACAGCGGACGGCTTGGCCAGGTCGGCCGAGCACTCGAGGCGGACGATCCCGGCCCACGGCGCACCGCCCTGCGCCGGCAACCGGAGGTACCAGCTGTGCCGGTGCCAGTTCGTACCGAGCCGGAAGACCGGAGTGCGCTGGCCCGGCGCCAACTTGGTGACCACAGTGGACAGTTCCGGTGGCAGGTACTGCTTGCGGTGCGTCTTCACGTACCCGATGGCGCGCGGCAGGTGGCTGCGGCCGCGCAGCGGCCCGTCGATGACGAGCAGGTCACCCCCGTCGTTGGATGCGGGCAGAGCGTCGGCGGCCTCGCGCACGGCCACCGCGACCGCCACCTCGAGCTCGGTCAGCGGCCCCTGGACCGCGGCCTGCAGCTCGGCCGGGTCACCGCGGCCCTGCCGGTGGACCTCGTAGACGATCGCGCCGTGCCGGACCGGTGCCGCGGAGGGGCTCGCCGTGAACAGCCCGCGACCGACCCGGGCGCCGGCCAGCTCGGCGGCGCCGGCGCGCAGGTCGCAGCGTACGACGCCGGCCGCGTACGAGGCGGCCAGGCCGGCGTACGACGTGCCGTCGTCCTCCCGGGTCCACAGCAGCGCGTCGTTGCGCCGGACTCCGTCGACGAGCAGCACCACCTCGGCGGCCCGCAGGTCGGCCGGTGCGTGCAGCGGCTCCCACGCCTCGGGTTCGCGCTCGACGCGCAGGTCCAGCTGGGCCGAGCTCTGCGGGGCGCCGTCCGGGACGGATTCGAAGGCGCTCGCGTAGCTGGCGCTCCACGGGTCGACGAACCAGCGCATGTCAGCTCACCCGGGCCACGGTCGCGGTGCGGGCGTCCTTGCGGACCTCGTACCGCACCGGGATGCGGTCGGCCAGCGGGCCCACGTGGGTCACCAGGCCGACCATCCGGTCCCCCCGCGCGGCCAGGTTCTCCAGCGTGGCCGCCACGGTGTCCAGCGTCGTGGAGTCCAGCGTGCCGAAGCCCTCGTCGAGCACGATGGACTCCAGGCTGGCGGCGCTCGTGGACAACCCGGCGAGCTGCGCCGAGAGGGCCAGCGCGAGCGCGAGGGAGGCCTGGAACGTCTCGCCGCCGGACAGCGTACGCACGGCGCGGCGCAGTCCCGCGTCGTGGTGGTCGACCACGAAGAACTCGCCCTTGTCGTGGCCGAGGTCGTACTGCCCGCCGGACAGCTCGCGCAGGGTCTGCGACGCCCCGGCCACCAGCAGGTCCAGCGCCTCGGCGAGCAGCCAGCGCTCGAAGTTGTTCGCCCGCAGGTGCCCGGCGAGCGCGCGGGCCACCCGGCCGTCCCGCTCGTGCTCGGCCCGCTGGCGGTGCAGCCGTTGCGCCTGCGCCCGGCGCTCGACGAGCCGGTCGTGCTCGGCCTGTGCGCGCTCGGCGCAGACGACCGCGGTCCGCGCGTGGTCCCTCTGCTCGGCCGCCG
>JAEHDK010000319.1 GCA_016880465.1 Micromonosporaceae bacterium | reverse complement strand
GGCTGGCCGACCTGCGGGAGCCGGCCGGTGTGCACCTCGAGCGCGCCCGGGGCGGCGTGCCGCCGCCGGCCGTGCCGGCCGGGGTGGTGGTCCGGATCGCCCGCATTGTCGGTCTCGTCGTCGGCCGGACCGGCGGGCAGGGGTGCCCACGGCGCGATCGGCCCAGCGTCCCACGCCGGCGGCGCCTGGCGACGTTCGTCGCCGTCGCTACCGAGGCGACTCGGTCGCTCGCCTCGATCGGTCACCGGGTCACCTCGTCCAAAAATGTGGCGGTGGGCGGCCGCCGTCGACCGGTACAGTCGCCCGGCCGGTAATCGCGCGGTTGCGGATGGAGGGTAACGGCGTGGGCTTCATCACCGCCACTGTGCCTGGGCCGGGAAGCCCAAACGTGACCGCGCATATGCGTACCTTCTTCGCTATTGCGGTATCCGGCTTCCGCCGGTACGCCACATATCGTCAGGCCACCGTCGCCGCCGCGGTCACCAACTCCATGTTCGGCTTCCTGCGCAGCTACGTGCTGCTCGCGGTCACCGGAGCGGTCGGCGTCGCGGCCGGGTACGGCAGCGCGCAGCTGGCCTCGTACGTCTGGCTGGGCCAAGGGCTCATCGGCGTGGTCATGTTCTGGGGCTGGACCGACCTGGCCGACCGGGTACGCACCGGCGACGTGGTGACCGACCTGCAGCGCCCGATCCACCCGGTGACCAGCTACCTCGCCGCCGACCTGGGGCGCGCCGGGCACGCCGTACTCAGCCGGTTCGGGGTGCCCGTGGCCCTGGGCGCGATCTTCTTCGGGCTGTACACCCCGACCCGCTGGCCGACCTACCCGCTGTTCGCGATCTCCGTAGTGCTCGCCGTGGTCGCGAGCTTCGCCTGCCGGTACGTGGTGAACGCCGCCGCATTCTGGCTGCTCGACATCCGCGGCCTGCAGCTGGCCTGGTCGCTCGTCTCGGGCGTGCTGTCCGGGCTCTACTTCCCGCTGCGCTTCCTGCCCGGCTGGGCCACCACGGCGCTGTGGCTGGGTACGCCGTTCCCGTCGATCTTGCAGACGCCGATCGACGTCGCCGTCGAACGCGACCGACCGGTGCGCCAGGTCGGCCTCGTCGCTCTGCAGCTGTGCTGGGCGGCCGGCATGCTGCTGCTGGCCCGATGGGTACAGGGTCGGGCGGTGCACCGGCTGGTGATCCAGGGTGGCTAGCCCGTACCTGCACCTGCTGGCCGCCCAGGCGCGCAGCCAGCTGTCGTACCGCGCCTCGTTCGCCCTGGATCTGTTCGGCAACGTGGTCACGCTCGGCGCAGACCTGCTCGCGGTCCTCATCCTGTTCCGGGTCACCCCGCTCCTCGGCGGCTTCACGATCGCCGAGGAGTTGTTGATCTTCGCCCTGGCCGCCACCGCCTTCGCGCTCGCGGACCTGGCCGTGGGCAACATCGAGCGGATCCGGCTGTACGTCCGGATCGGGCTCCTCGACGCGCTGCTGGTACGCCCGCTCGGCGTGCTGCCGCAACTGCTCGTCGTGGACTTCGGCCTGCGGCGGGCCGGCCGGGTGGTGTACGCGGCCGTGCTGCTCGCGGGCGCGCTGGTGTACGCCCAGGTGGACTGGACCCCGGGCCGCGTCGCGCTCGCCATCGTGGCGCCGATCTCCGGTGCCGTGCTGTTCTCGGCCATCTTCGTGGCCGGGGCGACCGTCGCGTTCTGGTGGATCGAGTCGGGCGAGCTGGCCAACGCGCTGACGTACGGCGGGCGCGACTTCACCGCGTACCCCGTGAATGTCTACAGTGGATGGTTCCGGCGCGTCTTCGCGTTCGGCGCGGGCTTCGCCTTCGTCGCGTACTACCCGGCGCTCGTACTCCTCGGCCGGCCCGACCCGCTGGGGCTACCGACCGGCCTCGGCTGGGCCTCGCCCGCGGTGGCCGGGGTGGCCGCGGCCGTCGCGGCGTTCGTGTGGCGGACCGGCGTACGGCAGTACCGGAGCACCGGATCATGAGCGTCATCGAGGCGGTCGGGCTACGCAAGCAGTTCACCGTCCGGGTGAAGTCGGGCCGGCTGCGGCGGACCCGCCGGACCGTGGCCGCGGTGGACGGCGTCGACCTGACCGTCGAGCGCGGTGAGATGCTCGGCTACATCGGCCCGAACGGCGCGGGCAAGTCGACCACGCTGAAGATGCTCACCGGCGTGCTGATGCCGAGCGGGGGCTCGGTGCGGGTCTGCGGGTACGCCCCGGTGCCGGAGCGTACCCGGTTGGCCCGGCGCATCGGCGTGGTCTTCGGCCAGCGCTCCCAGCTGTGGTGGGACCTGCCGCTGCAGGAGTCGTTCACGCTGCTGCGCCACATCTACCGGGTACCGCCGGCCGATCACGCCGCCCGACTGCGCGAGTGCCGGTCGCTGCTGGACCTCGACGAGTTCCTCGACACCCCGGTGCGGCAGCTGTCCCTGGGGCAGCGCATGCGCGGCGAGCTGACCGCGGCGTTGCTGCACGGTCCGGAGGTGTTGTTCCTCGACGAGCCCACGATCGGTCTCGACGTGGTGAGCAAGCAGGCGGTCCGCGGGTTCCTGGCGGCGCAGGGCAGCCGGGGCGACACCACCTTGGTGCTGACCACGCACGACCTGGCGGACATCGAGCGGCTGGCCCGCCGGCTGGTGGTGATCGACCACGGCCGCGTGGTGCACGACGGGACGCTGGACTCGCTGCATGCGCGGTACGGCTCGCGCCGCCTCGTGGTGGTCGACCTGGCCGAGCCGGTCCCGGATCCGGCGATCGAGCTGCCCGGTGTGACGCTGGCGGCGGCGTCCCCGGACGGGCTGCGGTTGACCTACGCGCTGGACGGTTCCGGGGTGACCGCCGGCGAACTGGTCGCCCGGCTCGCCACGACCGCCGCGCTGCGCGACCTCGCGGTCGTCGAGCCGAGCATCGAGGAGGTCGTCACGCGGCTGTACGCGGAGGGATAACGCCGGGCTCGCCTGGCTGTGCGTCAGAGCGGGTCGCCGAGCGAGACCTGTGGCTTGGGCATCCGCATGCGGCGGAACGTGATCGACCGCATGATCCCGTAGAAGTACAGCGAGCGCATGCGTTGCCCGGTCTTCGGGTACCGCTGGCGGATCGTCTTGCGGATCGTGCGGGCCAGGAAGAACGCGTCGATGATCATCGCCAGCGCGAGCACGGCCCACAACAGGTTGGCGGCGAGCCGGATCACCGGCGGCATCGCCGCCGAGGAGCCGATGATCACCACGAGCGCCACGCCGAGGAACCACGTACCGACCGTGCGGCGCCGGTCCACCAGATTGCGGACGAGCAGCCGCTCCTCACCCTTGTCCCGGGGGAGCAGGTAACGCTCGTCACCCCGGCTCATGCCCTCGGAAGTCTCGATCCGAGCGGCCCGGCGGGCCTCCCGGCGCCGCTGCGCGGCCTCCCGGGCGTTGGCCGGTGGCGGTACGACGCGCCGCCCGACGTTGGCCCGTTTGGGGGTCCCGCGGCCCTTAGGCGCCGTGTATCCCCGGCCGGGCGCAGCGGTCTCGGTCACCGCGTCGGCATGCGAGTCGACCGAGACGCCCGCGTCCTCGACGAGGTCGGTGGGCTTGCGACGGAACAATGGCACGCAGACAGGGTAGCCGAGCCTCGGTCAGCCATCCACGTGCGCGCCCAGCGCCCGGAGCTTCGCCTCGAAGTCCTCGTACCCTCGGTTGATCAGCTGCACTCCGTACACCCGGGACGCGCCCTCGGCCGCCAGCGCCGCGATCAGGTGGCTGAACCCGGCCCGCAGGTCCGGTACGACGAGGTCGGCGCCGTGCAGCTTGCTCGGTCCGGCGATCACCGCGGAATGCTGGAAGTTCCGCCGGCCCCAGCGGCACGGGGTACCGCCCAGGCACTCGCGGTACACCTGGATGGTCGCCCCCATGGCGTTCAGCGCGTCCACGTACCCGAACCGGCGCTCGTACACCGTCTCGTGCACGATCGACAGCCCGCGCGCCTGGGTCAGCGCGACGACGAGCGGTTGCTGCCAGTCGGTCATGAACCCGGGGTGCACGTCGGTCTCGATAGCGACGGCACTGAGCTCACCACCCGGGTACCAGAACCGGATGCCGGTGTCGGTGACCTCGAACGCGCCGCCGACCGAGCGGAACACGTTGAGGAACGTCATCATGTCGACCTGCCGGGCGCCACGCACCAGCACGTCGCCGCGCGTGGCGAGCGCGGCGGCCGCCCAGCTGGCCACCTCGATGCGGTCGGGGATCGGCCGGTGCGCGTACCCACCGAGCCGCTGCACCCCCTCGATCTCGATCACCCGGTCGGTGTGCACCTGGATGATGGCGCCCATCTTCTGCAGCAGGCAGATCAGGTCCACGATCTCCGGCTCGACGGCCGCATTGCGCAGCTCCGTCACGCCCTCGGCCAGCACCGCGGTGAGCAGGACCTGCTCGGTGGCGCCCACGCTCGGGTACGGCAGGGCCAGCTTCGTACCGTGCAGGCCGTTCGGTGCGCTGATGTCGAGTCCGGTCGGCGTCTTGTCCACGATCGCGCCGAACTCGCGCAGCGACTGGAGGTGGAAGTCGATCGGCCGGCCGCCGATGTTGCACCCGCCGAGGTCCGGGATGAATGCATGGCCCAGCCGGTGCAGCAGCGGGCCGCACAGCAGGACCGGGATCCGGCTGGAGCCGGCGTGCACGTTGATCTCGTCGACCTGCGCCTGCTCGACGTTGGCCGGGTCCAAGACCAGCTCGCCCGGCTCGGCCCCGTCGCGGACCCGGACCTCGTGCAGCTCCAGCAGCGTCCGGACCACCTCGACGTCGCGGATGCGCGGGACGTCGTAGAGCCGGCTCGGGGCGTCGCCCAGGACGGCGGCGACCATGGCCTTGGAAACGAGATTCTTCGCGCCGCGCACGCGAACCTGGCCGCGTAGGGGAGTGCCGCCGTGGACCGTCAACGCATCGGTCAACACAACCTCCGGTAGAGCGCACGTCTTGGCCGTTTCGCCCGCGCAGCATAACGGCAGGGAGGGGACGCTGGGGCAGACAACTGGTGCGGTGTTGTCCGAAAGGGGGATAACTACCCCGAGCGATCGGTTGACTACGGCAGGGCGAGCATCTGGTCGAGCGCCACCCGGGCGTACCGCGCGGTGTCCGCATCGACCGTGATCCGGTTGACCACCCGGCCCGCCACCAGCTCCTCCAGCGCCCAGACGAGGTGCGGGAGATCGATCCGGTTCATCGTCGAGCAGTAGCACACCGTACGGTCGAGGAACATGATCTCCTTGTCCGGGTGCTCGTTGGCCAGCCGGCGTACGAGGTTCAGCTCGGTGCCGATCGCCCAGCACGACCCGGGCGGCGCCTGCTCGATGGTCCGGATGATGTACTCGGTCGAGCCCACCTCGTCGGCCGCGGTGACCACCTCGTACCGGCACTCGGGGTGGACCAGGACCCGCACTCCCGGCACCCGGTGCCGCACCTCCTGCACGCAGCTTAGGGTGAACCGGCCGTGCACCGAGCAGTGCCCGCGCCAGAGCACCATCTTCGCGTTCCGCAGTTGCTCGGCGGTCAGCCCACCGCCCGGCTTGTGCGGGTCGTAGAGCACGCAGTCGTCAGCATCGATCCCCATCTGCCGCACCGCGGTGTTGCGCCCGAGATGCTGGTCGGGCAGGAACAGCACCCGCTGGCCCCGCTCGAACGCCCACCGCAGCGCGCGCTCGGCATTCGACGAGGTGCACACCACGCCACCCCGCCGGCCGACGAAGCCCTTGATGTCGGCCGACGAGTTCATGTACGTCACCGGGACCGTCGAGCCGGCGAGAAACAGCTCGTCGAGGCGGTCCCAGCACGCCTCGACCTGTGCCAGCGCGGCCATGTCGGCCATCGAGCAGCCGGCCCCGAGGTCCGGGAGGACGACCTGCTGCGCGTCGCTGGTCAGGATGTCGGCCGACTCGGCCATGAAATGCACGCCGCAGAACACGATGAACTCGGCCGCCGGCCGCGCGGCGGCCTCCCGGGCCAGCTTGAACGAGTCGCCGGTCACGTCGGCGAACTGGATCACTTCGTCGCGCTGGTAGTGGTGGCCGAGCACGAAGACCCGGGTGCCGAGCGCCGCCTTCGCCGCGGTGGCCCGCGCGACGAGGTCCGGATCGCTGGGCGCCGGGAGCACGCCCGGACAGTCGACGCCCCGCTCGGCGTTGGCGTCCGTGCCCTGGCCCAGCAGGAGCAGCGCGAGTGGCGTCGAGCCGGGCTCGGTCCATGTTGTCGTCACGTTGACAATAATCCCACAGATTGCGCCCGCCGCATTCTGTGGTTTGCCCCACTGGGCGGTTTGCCACACTCGGCCGGTGCGGATCCTCGTCTGTCCCGACAAGTTCGCCGGCACGCTGAGCGCGGTCGAGGCGGCCGACGCCATCGCGGCCGGTTGGCGCGGCGCGGCGCCGGGCGACGAGGTGGTTACCCGGCCGCTGGCCGACGGCGGACCCGGCTTCCTGGACGTCCTGCACGCCGCGCTCGGCGGCCGGCTGGTGCCGGTACCCACCGTCGACCCGCTGGGCCGCCCGGCGTCCGGCGCGGTGCTCGTCGCCGGCGGCGGCACGGCCTACGTCGAGAGCGCGCAGGCGTGCGGCCTGCACCTGCTCGCCGAGCACGAGCGAAAACCGCGCATCACCACGTCGTACGGGGTGGGCACGCTGATCATGGCGGCCGTGGAGTCGGGCGTACGCCGGGTCGTGGTCGGGCTCGGCGGGTCGGCGACGAACGACTGCGGGGCCGGGATGCTGGCCGCCCTCGGCCTGACGCCGCTGGACGAGGCGGGCTACGCGCTGCCGTACGGCGGGGCCGCCCTGCTGCACTGCGCCCGGGTGGCCGGCGCTCCCCGGCTGCGCGGCGCGGTACTCGTCGCGGCCACCGACGTCGACAACCCGTTGACCGGAGTGCACGGCGCGACCAGTGTCTACGGCCCGCAGAAGGGCGCCGCCCGCGAAGACGTGCTGCTGCTGGACGCGGCCCTGGCCCGCTTCGCGACCGTACTGGAGGAAGGGTTGGGATCGTGCCCGCCGCGGCTGGCCGAGTTGCCCGGCGCGGGCGCGGCCGGCGGGCTGGGCGCGGCCATCCT
>JAEHDK010000318.1 GCA_016880465.1 Micromonosporaceae bacterium | reverse complement strand
GTGACGTACAGTCGCTGATAGTTGTAGCACACAACTCAGAAGGAGGCTGCTATGCACCGCCTGGTCCATGCCCGGCGCAAGAACACGCCGAAGGTCTTCCACGGCCGGTCCAGCCGGATATACGACCTCATGTCCAGGTGGGTACTGCGTGGCATGTACCGCAGGCTGGCCGCCGATGTCGCCGCGGCGGCGCCGCAGGGCGGTGCGGTGTTGGACGTCGGTACCGGACCCGGCGTCCTGCTGGTCGAGCTCGCGGCACGCCGCCCGGACCTGCAGTTGACCGGCATCGACCTGTCCGCCGACATGATCGCCGCGGCGACGCGCAACCTCGAGCCGTTCGGCACCCGAGCCTCGGCCCACGTCGGCGACGTGACCAACCTGCCGTTGCAGGACCGCTCGTTCGACCTGATCGTCTCCTCATTGAGCCTGCACCACTGGGACGACCCCGACGCTGCGGTACCGGAACTGGCCCGGGTCCTTCGGCCGGGTGGCCGGGTCCACATCTACGACTTCCCGTCCGCACCGTTCGACAAGCTCACCGACGCAGCCCGGACCCGATCGGTCCTCAATGGACCGTCTCCCACGCCGACGCCGATCCGCACCGGTGTTCCGTTCCTGCGCTGCATACGGTACGTCATGTCGTCCTGACGTCGCCGCAGGTCATTCCACCCATCGGGTACCAAACGTCACCGCAGGGCGGTGGACGTCCCACCGCGACGCGCTCGCTGCGCTCGCTGTGTGCCTTCGCTACGGTGTTCCCGTGCGCCGTACGCCCGAATTGATCACCGCCATGGTCGTGGTTGCCCTTGCCCTTGTGGGTTGTTCGACCATGCCGGATCCGGACGCGCCGCCGTTGGCGCAGACGTCAGCGGCGGCCGAGCCGTCGCCCTCGCCTTCGACATCGCAAAGCGCCACGCCGTCTGCGACCCGGCCGCTCTTTGAGCCCGGCACCGTGCGGCTGAAGGTGACCGGGTACTGGTCCTGGGCCTACCTCGACTTCACGACCGGCGCGCTCTCGGGCTCGACGCCGCCGAACACCACCAGCGACACCGCCTCGATGAGCAAGGCGTGGGTGGCGGCTGACTACCTGCGTCGAGCTGCCGAGAACAACCGGCAACCCAGCTCGACGACCATTGCCGAGCTGTCCACCATGATCCGCGACAGCGACACCACCCACACCTACGAGTACCACGTCGCCAACGGGAACCTGTCCTCGATCCAGCGCATGATCAAACTTTGTGGACTCAGCGACAGCAAGGGCACCCCCAACTCCTGGAGCTTGACGCAGATGTCCAGCCGCGATGTCACCAGGCTCGGCAAGTGCATCGCCGACGGCCGGGCGGCCGGGCCGAAGTGGACAGCGTGGCTGCTCAACGAGATGCGCAACGTGCGCGGCGCCGGACGCTTCGGCATCATCGAGGCGCTGCCCACCGGGGTCGCCACGACGACGGCGATCAAGAACGGCTGGCTGGCGCGCGACGACGGGCAATGGCACATCGCCTGCATGGCGGTCGGCGAGAGCTGGAGCATCGGCGTGCTGGCGAGGTACCCGGCCTCGCTCGGCAAGGACTACGGCGCCAGGATCTGCCGAGAGGTGGCCGAGCAGTTGATGACCGGCGCGTGATGCGGCTCCGTGGCGTCGGGCGTTGGGGTTCCGTGCGTTCCTCGACAGGGTGGGCCGGCCACCTGGCCGTACGCTCTGAGGCGTGGCGGAATCAGCGGTGCATGTGCGGTCGCGAGCGCGCGTCGTTGACATTTGCGATCGCGTCGGCGATGCGCGGGTGCTGCGTCAGCAGGTGCTCGTAGAGATCTCTCAGGTGGTCCGCTTCGATGCTTACGTGTGGCTACTGACCGATCCTGAGACATCGGTCGGCTCCGCGCCGCTGGCCGGCGTGCCGGCCCCGCTGCTGCCCCTGCTACCCCGGCTTATCGGCCTCAAGTACCTCAGCGAGGTCAACCGGTGGACCACGCTGGCCTCCCCGCTCGCCACGCTCCACGAAACCACCAGCGGCGAGCTGTCGCGCAGCCGCCTCTGGCGGGAACTACTTGGCAGCCACGGCATCGTCGACATTGCGTCATGCGTATTCAGGGATCGATTCGGGTGCTGGGGATTCCTCGACCTATGGCGGACAGGCGCCGGTACCCATTTCACCGAGTCGGAGGCCGCCTACCTGACCAGCGTCGTCGAAGTTCTGACGACGGCTCTGCGTCGTTGTCAGGCGAACACGTTCGTCGTTCGTCCGATGCGCAAGACGAGCAGACCCGGTCCCGTGGTGCTGCTGCTATCCCCCGTGCTCACGGTGCTCGGGCAGACACCGCAGGCGCATGAGTACCTGCGGGCGCTCGTCCCACCCGTGGACGGCCGAGCACCGATCCCGGCAAGTGCCTACAACGTCGCGGCCCAGTTGTTGGCCCTTGAGGCGGATGTCGACCGAAACCCGCCCTCCGCCCGCGTGCACCTGTCCGACGGTCTGTGGGTGAGCCTGCAAGCGGCCAGGATCGGCGACGCCGAACGCTCTACGGAGCGGAACATCGCCGTCACCATCGAGGAGGCGTCGCCGACCGAGCGAGTGTCCTTGTTCGGACGGGCATTCGGCCTCAGCCCGCGAGAGATCGAGTTGTTGAGCCACCTCATGACCGGCACCGACACCAAGGAACTCGCCCGCCGGATGTTCCTGTCAGAGCACACCGTGCAGGACCACCTCAAGTCAATCTTCTCGAAGACCGCCACCCGCAACCGCCGATCTCTGTTGGCACGCGCCCTGGGCACCTGAATCGCCAATCACTCAGCCCGACGCTCGGCGACACACATCAGTCCGCCCGGCGGCGACCAGGTCCGCGACCGGCTCGCCATGACGGCACAGCGACATGACGAATTGAACCGCTTCGTGCCCCGACCGACGCTGGCCAGGACACCCTCGCTCAGGTGAACCCGATGTGCTCTGGGACTCGGCTACGCGCAAGGCCGGCCGCACTACCAGGTGACCGGGAGTGACTCTACCCCGTAGACGACCGAGAAGCTCCGGAACGATATATCGGTGATCGGTACCGCGAGCCGCAGGGCGGGAAAGCGGCGCAGGAGGGCGGGGTAGGCCAGCCGCATCTCCATGCGGGCCAGGCGAGCGCCGATGCAATGGTGTACGCCATGGCCAAAGGCGAGGTGCGCAGTGATCTCGCGGGTAGGGCGAACCTCGTCCAGATCAGTACCCAATGCCTCGTCGCGGTTGGCTGCGGACAACGAGCAGATCACCGTGCCACCCGCCGGTATCCGGTGCCCCGCGAGCATGACGTCTTCGCGCGCGAAGCGGGGGAAGGCTACCTGGACGACTGTTACATGACGGAGCAGCTCCTCGACCACCTGATCGATGTGGTCGCCCCGATCCCGGACCAGAGCGGCATGGTCGGGGTTCCGCAGCAGCACCAGAGTGCCCAGGGCGAGCATGCTGGCGGTGGTGTCATGCCCGCCGGTCAGCAGCCCGTCGGCGAGGCCCGCCAGCTCGCGGTCGTCAAGGTCGCCGCCGTGCTCGCGGACCAGCATGCCGAGCAGGCCGTCGCCGGGCTTCTCGCGTTGCCGGGCGACCAGTCCAGCCAGGTAGGTCAGCGACTCCTCTATGGCCACTAGCGACGTTCCGGCATCGCCCGAGAACTCGAACCGCCCGTTGCTGATGGTCCGGAAATCTGCTCGCTCGGAGTCGGGTACGCCGAGCAGCTCGCAGATGACCAACAGCGGTATCGGCAAGGCGAACGCCTGGACCAGGTCAGTGGGTGGGCCAGTGCGTTCCATCGTGGCCAGATGTTCGTCCACAATGGCCTCGATGCGGGGCTGCAGCCGGTGCAGCCGTCGTACGGTGAACTCGGGGGTGAGCAACCGTCGCAGCCTGGTGTGCCGGGGCGGATCGCTGAAGCCCAGACCGCCAGGTCGCCAAGGGGGGAACATGGCGCGGTCGCTCTCCGCCAAGTTCCTGATGTCGTTGCTGAACCTGCGTGTGTCGGTGAGCACCGTGCGGACGTCGTCGTAGCGGGTGACCAGCCACGCGGTCGGTCCGCCGGGGATCTGGAACTGGACGACCGGTCGTTCCGCGCGTACAAGGCCGAGCTCTGGTACGGGATCCAGGCCATCGCGCAGGATCGGCAGCAATGGGAGCAGCGCTTCGGACATCAACCAACCTCATCAGCAACCGTACGAACCGACTACGTGAACACCAGGGATGCCAGGTAGGGCTGCGCAATGTTCAGCACCACGGGCAGCAGTACCGATAGGGCGACCGGGATCCGCTCGAAGCTACCCAGGCCCATCGGGCGAATGCGCGCCTTTCGATATCGCGCGACGCGGGCCTCCAGCTCGTCCTGCTCCTTGGTCGACGTGGCTGCCGCCTCGGCCTGTGCGGCGTCAATATGGCGCTCCCGGGCGATCTGCTCGATCTTGCGCGTGGCGACCCAGGGGATCCCGAAGTAGATCATCAGGAACACGAGCCAGACAGCGGCTGGTATCCAACCGGCGGCGCCGAGACCGAGCATGACCGCCAAGCCGGACACCATCAAGCCATACAGAGCCATCGAGCTCCACACGGTACGGAAGATCTGCCGGACCGGCCCCCAGCCATAGACGCCGTCCGGGTTTACCCAGTTCGCCTCGACCTGTACCAGCCGCGGCAGGGCGAGTGCGATCCGCGCAGCCCGTATGCCGACATGCGTCTGTGCGGCGATCACGTAGATGGCGATGCTGGCCAACACAAAGTAGGCGATAGCACCACCTGGATGGTTGATGCTGGCCCACCAGTGCCGGTACGCGTTGCGCCGCCATTCCTCCGCGTCGCTCGCGGCGAGCCCGTCCGGGATGAGCACCCGGAACAGGCCGTACCGCTCGCCCCACATGAGCAGGCCGGCGAGGCAGAGGGAAATGACGATGGACAGCACCGTGTATGCCCGGGCGCGCCCGACGTTGCGCTCGTTGACCCGGTTCACGTACTCGGCGAGCCGTCGCTCTGGTGGGAATCTCGCCAGCCACCTCAGCGTCGGTGCGTCGTCTAGCGAGTCGTCCGCCGCATCGTGCCTCGGCCTGAGGACCCCGTTGCTCTTGAGCTTAGGTAGGCCCTTGGCGAACAGCCGCCACTGCTGGTGCATGATCATGACCTCGGCGACCATGATGGCGGCGAAGAACCATACCGGGGTGTCCCGGATGAGCGTGTAGGTGAATTGATCGGCGGCGCTGAGATCGTTTCTTCCCAATGCCCGCCGGATGTCCTGGACCAGTTGAAAGTCGCTACCGGTGCCCAGCAGACCGCTGCTCGCCGCGCCGGCAATCAGGATGCCGGCAATAATCGGCGCAAGCAGCAGCAACCAGGCGGTGGACACGCGCGGAAACCAGCGCAACGGCAACGCCGCGGCGTACGGGTTGAAAGCTCCGACCTCGACCGGCCCTGCTTGGGGGGTGGCCTGCATCTCACTCCTCCGACAAGATGAAGTGAGTCAATGTTTGCGGCGCCTCGATAAGGGGCCAGTGCCGGCAGTCCGGTATGACGAGCTCACGCCGCACGTCGGCGTGCTCGCGAACGATCGCGAAGTCGGCGGCCGTGTTCATGTTGTCGTGGTCGCCACGCACGAGATCGACCGGTACGCGCGCCGCGTCCAGCATGGCTAGCAGGTCGACCTGGCCGCTCTGCCGTAGCGCGTTGATGACCATACGGGCGCCCCCGGTATAGGACAGCGCATCGGCCGTGACGGCGGCATCGAGTCGGGTCGGCTTCGCGACGAATGCCCACAGCGCCAAGGCACGCAGGACTTTCGACCTCGCGATCAGCCGGGCGGTGCGGGGCCGCAGCGGGACCAGGCCACCGAGGAACTGGGCCACGATCGTCATCGCGAGCATCGGTGCCTTGACTGCCCGCAGTGGGTTACGCAGCATCATGATGGCGGTGACGGGCGTGCCGTCGACAAGGATCAGTCGCCGGCACAGGTCGGGATCTCGCGCGGCCACGCTCAGCCCGATCAGTCCGCCCAACGAATGCGCGACTATCGTGCAGTTCTTGGCCTCCACCTCCCGGCAGAACGTGAGGATGGCGTCGGCCACGCTGTCGAGGGTCACCGGGCCGCGCGGGCCATCGCTGCGTCCGAGCCCTGGCACATCGATCGCCAGCGTCCGCTCGAACGCACCGAGAGCCGGCGCGACCGCGGTCCAGAATTGCAGCGACCCACCTAACCCGTGTAGGAGCAGGAAGGTCCTGTTCGATGGGCTGGATGGGATCAGCTCGGCACAATAGACGCCGTATTTCATCTCGCCGGACAGCGCCATGTCATGAGGTCCAATCCCGGGGCGGGTGACGTGCGGCAACTCTACGTGTTGAGGTCCCGCGAGCGTACCCCGGCATGATCCGCTCTGTCGCGGCGATCCACGTGGCGCTGTCCGATCGGGATCTGGCGGCGATCGAGGCGGCAGTCCCGGCGGGCGCGGCCGCGGGCAACCGGTACGCCTTGCTCGCCCTGGAACAGGCCGGCGACCTGGATCAGCTCCAGCAAATCGTGCGCTCGACCGCCCGCCGGCCGGTCGACGCGCACGGGGCCACCCTGGTGCTGCTGGACCGTGGTCAATGCTTCTACCCCGACGAGGACGCGATCAGCCCGCTGTGGAAGGGGCAGCGGTTCCCGGTCGACCAGTGCATCAGCGGTTGGTCGATGCTCAACCGGCAGCCAGCTGTCGTCCCCGACATCAGCGTCGATCCGCGCATTTCGCCGGAGGCGTACCGGCCGACGTCGGTGCGCGGCCTGGCCATGGTGCCGATCCGCGTCGACGACCCGCTCGGCGCGATCGGAGCGTACCGGGCCAGCCGGCACCGGGCCACCGACGAGGAGATGACCCGCTTGGCGACCCTGGCCAAAGCGACCGGCAAGGCGCTGGAACGGTTCCTGCTGCCTGCCGACCCGCCGATCGCAAGCGGGCCCGACACCTAGATCCCCGGCAAGCCGGCGGGCCGCTGGCCGGGATGCCGCCGCGGGGCCGGCCCCGGCGCTAGGTTGTCCATCGCCCGAGCGTGCTCGACGCGCTCCCGGACGCTGACGTTGGTCACGCGGCCGGCGGCCCAGTGCCACGGGAACTCCGGGCTCACAGGTCGGCGATCTGGCCGACGACGTGTTCACCCAGGCCGTCGACCAAGGCGACCGGGTCCGGCGTGAACGGCATGACGTGGACCTCTTCGATACCGATGTCGGCGTACTGGCGCATCTGCTCGGCGAACGCCGCCACACCGGCGGCGGTCGGCTCCAGCGGGCCGGTCCACAGGATCGTCTTGCGGATCCGGCTGTAGTCGGTGCCCTCCCGCTCGCAGTGCCGGGCCAGCACATCGAGCTTCGCTGCGACCTGCTCCTGCCCGGACCCGGGGCCGGCGAACAGGTTGCACGCGTCGGCGTACCGCGCGACCAGCCGCAGTGTCTTCGTCTCCCCGCCGCCACCGATCATGATCGGTGGGTGCGGCTGGGACAGCGGCTGCGGCGAGTTGAGCGTCTCGGCCAGCCGGTAGTGCCGGCCCGCGTACGGCCCGTTGTTGTCGGACCACATCTGACGCACGATCTGCAGGGTCTCCTCGAGCCGCTCGAACCGCTCCGCGATCGGCGGGAACGGCACGCCCAGCGCGGTGTGCTCGCGTTCGAACCAGGCCGCGCCGATGCCGAGCACCGCCCGCCCGCCGGACAGTACGTCCAGAGTGGACACGATCTTGGCGAGCAGGCCCGGGTGCCGATACGTCACGCCGGTGACCAGCAGCTGCAGCTCAACCGTACGGGTGTGCGCGGCGAGGAAACCAAGCGTGGTGTAGCCCTCGAGCATCGGACCGGCCGGATCTCCCATGATCTGCAGGTAGTGGTCCATCACGGACAGGTTGGCCACGCCCGCCCGCTCGGCCGCCTCTCCGATCCGGGCGAGCATCGGCCCGATGGCCGCCGGACCGCCGTCGACGTCGAAGCTGACCACGTGTACGCCTAGTCTCATCTGTCCTCCCGGTCAGCGGACCGCCCGCTCGGGCGGCCGCACGGATTCCCCGCCGGCCCATCGGTGGCGAACGCGGCCAGCACCGTGGCGCAGTCAGAAGCCGGGCCGCGCGCCTGTTCGCCGCGCCACGGGCCCTTACCCAGTAGGTGTGCTGGTCGAGTTGGTGCGCTGGTTGGGCAGGCCGACCAGGGCGGCGCTGACCTGCCACAGGCGGTCCTGTGCGGCGGTGTCGTAGGACGCCTTGCCGGACCGTCTGGGTTTGCGGTTGGCGAAGTACCGCCCGGTCACGCCCTCGACATCGGCGGACGAGGCCAGGTAGATCGAGGTGGCCGCCCCGCGCGCCGGGGACTTCAGCAACGGCCGTATCAGCGGCAGCAGCACCGCGTAGAAACGCGACTGGTCCTCGACGCCGAAGTTCGTTTGCACCACGCCGGGGTGCAGCACGGTCGCGGTGACGCCGGTGCCGTCCAGCCGGCGGGCCAGCGCGTAGGTGAACATCACGTTGGCGAGCTTGGACTGGTTGTAGGCCCGCTGCCCGGAGTAGCTCCGCTCGCCCTGCAGGTCGTCGAAGTCGATACGGCCCATGGCCTGCGCGCCGGAGGAAACGGTCACGATCCGAACCGGGGCGCTGGCGATCAGCCGGTCCAGCAGCAGGTTGGTCAGCAGGAACGGCGCCAGATGGTTGAGCGCGAACGTGTGCTCCAGGCCGTCCGCGGTGACGTGCCGGTGCGCCCAGAACCCGCCAACGTTGTTGACCAGAACGTCCAGCCGCGGGTATGCGTCGAGCACCTGGCGCGCGAGGTGGCGCACCTCGGCCTGCGAGGACAGGTCCGCGGCGTACGCGTCGACGGCCGGGTTGCCGGACGCGGCGCGGATGTCGGCGGCGGCGGCCTCGGCACGGGCCCGGTCGCGGCCGGTGATGCCCACCCGGGCGCCCAGCCGGGCCAGGCCGATGGCGGTGGCCCTGCCGATGCCGGCCGTTCCGCCGGTGACCACGACCGTCGCGCCGGCCATCGGATCGGTGCTGTGCGGATCTGTGCTGTCGGCCATTGTGCCGCTCCCGTCGGTCGGGGTTCGATTTGCGGGGCCGGGGGGCCGGGCCGGTGAGGCGGCAACGGGCGCCCGCCGGCCGGACTGACCTCAGCGGACGATCTTGAAGTTGAAGTCCGGGGTGTTCAGCGCGCCCATCAGCCGCAGCCATACCGGCAGCAGCATCTCGGTGCCGCGAGCAGTGGTGATATCGCCCAGGTCTATCACGTCGGTGTGGCCGAACGACTCGAGCAGCCCGGTCACGGTCTTCTTCGCGTCGGCGTCGTCGCCGGAGACGAACACGCTGTGCTGGCCGCCGGCGAGCCGCCGCGGGTCGACCATCAGGTGCGCGTTCATGGTGTTGAGCGCCTTGACCACCTTCAGCTCTGGGAACTCCCGCTGGATCTGCTCGGCCAGCGAGTCGGTGTCCTTGACGAACAGAGTGGGCGGGAAGCCACGGGAGAAGTCCAGCGGGTTGGCGATGTCCAGCAGAATCCGGCCGGCCAGGTTCTGAGCGCCGGCCGCGGTCAGCGCGGCGAGCGACGCGGTGCCGGTGGTCGCGTTGACGATCAGCTGGGCGGCCGCCGCCGCCTCCGCGAAGGTGGCCAGCCGAACCTGCGGGTGGGACTGGGCCCAGACGGGGTACGGCGGGTTACCCATGCCGTCCGGCCCGGTGCGGGCCAACGTTGCCGGCACGTCCCGGGTGCCCACGGTCACCGTGTGGCCCAGCTCGACCAGCCGCCCGGCCAGCGCCTGCCCGACCATACCGGTGCCCAGCACTGCGATATTCATCGCGGTTGCTCCTTCGATGGTTCGCCGGGACGATCCCGGCGCACCCGTAGACTACCTACAGGTCTGTACACTGCCAAGAGGGCTTGGGTTGGAGTTTCGGTGTGCTCGTAGTCACGATCTCCCAAACGGACTTGTCTGTAGGATGAGGCCCGGTGTCCAAGCGAGTGGAGGGAGACGTCGATGAGCCAGACCGCCGCACAGCCGGCCCGCGAGCGCATCCTCGATACCGCATTTCGGCTCTTCTACGCCCGTGGCCCGCGCGGCGTCGGGGTCGACACCGTGGTCGCCGAGTCCGGCGTAGCCAAGACGACGCTGTACAAACACTTCCCCCGCAAGGACGACCTCGTGCTGGCCTACCTGGACAAGGTCGACCAGGCCTGGTTCGGGCAGCTGCGCGTGGCCGCCCGCGCCGCCGGCGACGACCCCCGCGCGCAGCTCGTCGGCATGTTCGACGCGCTCGGCATGGCCGCACGACGCGACGGCTACCACGGCTGCGCGTTCATCAACACCGCTGCCGAGTCCGACACCGGCAGCGACGTGCACGCCCGTACCGTCGAACACAAGCACGTGGGACGCGCCTGGGTGAGCGTCCTGGCGCGCCGCGCCGGCGCCACCGACCCCGACCAGCTGGCCCGGCAGCTGACCCTGCTCATCGACGGCGGCCTGTCCGCCGGCGTACTCGACGCCGACCCGGCGACACCGGCCGCCGCCAAGACGGCCGCCCGCACGCTCGTCGACGCCGCCTGCCGCACGCCCTGACCCCAACCGGCCGGGCCGGCACGGCAGCAATGCTCGGCCATCGAGACCGATCCGGAAGCGTGGAGTGCCTTGCTCGCCAGTCGCTCGACGAGTCTTCGAACGACGAGAGAACGCCGGTCAGGCCGTGGCGGGACCGACTCAAGCAGCGAGACGGGCGCCTTGGCGGACGAGTCTCATACTCCTCGATGTCGCGGCGTGTCGCGTTCGCGGCGGACGGTTGCTTTGTTCCCCTTGATGGTGCTGCGCCGCAGGGCCGTGATCACCTCATCGGCCATGGAATCGGGCACCTCCACCAGCGAGAAGCGATCGGCGATTTCGATCGCTCCGATGTCGCGTCCCGTGAGGCGAGACTCGCCGGCGATCGCGCCGACCAGGTCTTGCGGGCGGATCCCGGCGCTGCGCCCGACGCCAAGAAAGAGGCGCACCACCTTGCCCTCCGCCGCCGGACCGCGCCGCCGTTCGCGTCCGGGTCGTTCGCGTTCAGCTCCTCGCTGCCGGTCGGCTCTTGGGACGATCGCCGGTATCTCCTCCTCGCCGCCTGGAGCCTCACTGGAGTCGTGCGCCAACTTGACGGCGGCAAGCGCCACGTCCATGACGTCGAACTCGTCAGCGAGCGTCTCGACCACGACCCGGAAGCGCTCCAGCTCGTCGGTGAGGAGGCTTTCCTGCAACGCGGCGCGGGTCAGCTCAAGGCGTCGCGCGCGCAGGTCGGCGACCGTCGGCAGCTTTTCCATCGTGATCCGCCGCTTCGTCGCCCGCTCGATCACCTTGAGCATTCGACCTTCGCGCGGCTCAGCCAGCGTGATTGCCACGCCCTCGCGGCCGGCACGGCCCACCCGACCGATGCGGTGCACGTACGCGTCGGGTGCGGAAGGAACGTCGTAGTTGACAACATGGGTGAGTTGTTCGATGTCCAGGCCACGGGCAGCGACGTCGGTGGCGATGAGCAGGTCCGCAGTCCCGCTACGCAACCGTCCCATCACCCGGTCGCGCTGCTCCTGGCTCATCCCGCCGTGTAACGCCTCGGCGCGGTAGCCGCGTCCGTTCAGGGTTTCCGTTAGCTGGTCCACCTCGTCCCGAGTACGGCAGAAGACAATCGCCGCCGAAGGTGCCTCCACATCCAGCACCCGCCCGAGAGCGGCTGGCTTGTGTGCCCTGGCGACCACGTACGCGCTCTGCCGCACCAGCGGCGCCTCGTCCCTCGCGACGGCCTCGCGGCCCAACTCGATCCGGACCGGGTCACGCTGGTAGCGGCGGGCGATCTCCGTGATGCGTGGCGGCATCGTCGCCGAGAAGAGCACGGTCTGCCGGTCCTCCGGAGTGCTGTCGAGGATCGCCTCGATGTCCTCGAAGAACCCCATGTCGAGCATCTCGTCCGCCTCGTCCAGCACGACCGTCCGCACGCCGTGCACGCCGAGGGTCCGGCGACCGATATGGTCCAACGCGCGCCCGGGCGTTGCGACCACGACATCGACCCCGCGCGCCAGCGCAGCCAACTGGCGTCCGATCGGCTGGCCGCCGTAGATCGGGAGCACCCGCACGCCAAGCTCGCGGCCGTAGCGGTGGAACGCCTCCGAGACCTGCACGGCCAACTCACGCGTAGGTACCAGCACGAGCGCCACCGGCCCCACGTCCCGCTCCGTGCCCGACATCCGCTGCAGCACCGGCAACGCGAACGCGGCCGTCTTCCCGGTCCCGGTCGCGGCCTGGCCGAGTAGGTCGCGCCCGCACAGCAGCGGCGGGATCGCCTCGCGCTGGACCGGCGTGGGTTCCTCGTAACCCAGGCCTGACAACGTGTGCAGCAACTCGGGCTGCAGGGCAAGGTCGGCGAAGTCCGCATCCGCCAACGGGCTCTCCCCTCATCGTCGGACTTCCGCTCCTGGTTGCCTTGTCATCGCTCATACCCGGCGCGAGCGGTGTTACGCCAGGCCCAGCCGACCCGGTGCCGGTACGGGCTGCGATACCCGCTCATCCGCGCGGTGGAAGACAGCGGCGGGCCCCGCCGCCCGCAGCCGCCCCAACCGAACTCGAACGTGGCGGCTACCCGATGAACCCGTACCGGTTCAGCAGCGCAGCCATGCTGCTGCCGCGGGCGCCGTTCTCGCTTGAGTTGCACGGGCAACTCCGGCCCTAGGTCGGCTCGTGGTCGGCCGCGATCCCGGGGCCGACGCGTGGGCTCGCCCACGAGTTGCCACCGGACACCGGTGCCCTACGCAGCAACTGCCGGGACTTGCCGAGGAGCGCGCTTCAGATAGGCGCGACTCTATTAGTAGGGCATGTCGCGTGCGAAGCTGGCACGGTGGCTCGTCAGGTCGAGGGCCGCGTGGCCCAGTCCTGCCGCACGGCCCAGTCCTCGAAGCGGGTTTGGAAGGTCAATGCACCGGTGCCAGGTAGCAGGGTGCGCTCCTGGAGTAGAGCGCCGAAGTAGCGCGCCTCGGGGTCGGTGACGACGCTACGCGGGTCACCTTCGAGAGTCAGGCTCTTGCTGATCAGCTCGTCGAGACCGAACTGCTCCGGACCGGCGACCTCGACGGCGCCGTTGATCGGCTCGCCGACCGCTGTGCGGCCGACGGCGCTGGCCACGTCGTCGGCGGCGATTGGCTGGATCAATGCGTGCGAGAGGTGAACTACTCCGTCCACGGTGGCGGAGCTGGCGATGTTCCGGACGAATTCAAAGAACTGGGTGGCATGAACGATGGAGTAGGCGAGGCCGGACTCCTTGATGAGCCTCTCCTGTGCGATCTTTGCCCGAATGTATGGGCTCTCCGCCAGTCGCTGTGTGCCCACGACCGACAGGGCGACGTAGTGAACCACCCCGGCGGCGGTCGCCGCGGCGAGGAGGTTCGCCGTGGAGGTGGTGAAGAAGTCCAGCACCTCCTTCTCTTCGAATGACGGGGCGTTCGATACGTCCACGACGACCTGCGCGTCGGTGAGGACCTCCGCGAGGCCATCGCCGGTCAGCGTGTTGACGCCCGAGCTCGGTGATGCGGCGATGGCCTCGTTGCCCTGCTCGGTGAGCTGTGAGACGAGCTTGGAGCCGATGAGCCCGGTCCCGCCGATAACAACGATCTTCGTCATGAATGAACCTTCTCGTTGGCGGCAGCACCGTGCTCGGGCATCGACAGCATCGCTCAAGCGCCCGGCGCGGCCGCGTGCGGTGTGCCCGGGGTAGGCCCTCAACGCTACCTCTTCGGACCAGCGGGGGTCCCAGATCCGGTGAAGATGGCGTCGCGACCCTGCTCGGCGCCGTTGTGGTTGTTTCCCGTGCGGGAAGGTGATAGCAGAGACCTGGTATCCGGTGGCGGACAGCGACTGCATCAGCCCGGTGGTCGGGCAGTCGGGGGTCGTCGCGGGATGACCTGGACTCCCCCGCGGTTGCGCGCAACCGTGATGCGGCTTCAGCTTGCCGGCAGCCGCGCTGGCCACGCACACCCTCCGCCGGCAGGGTGACCGCTCACGGATAAAGAGGCGAAATGCCTGGTCGGTCCGTGACACTCGGCCGGTGCGGCCGCCGGCGTTGGCGCAAGGCTGTAAGTGAGGAGAGGAGATGCCATGACCACCGGTACGGACACCACAGGAAACGATCTTCGTCAGCTCGCGATCGGTCGTCTCCGTAAGAAACGGGAGTTCATCCAGCACCTCGCGGTCTATGTGGTGGTAAACCTCGTCTTGAACCTGATCTGGCTGTTCACCACGCCGGGCGGTTTCTACTGGCCGATGTTCCCGCTCTTCATCTGGGGAATCGGGATCGCCTTCCACGCCATGGAGGTGTTCTCGCAGGTGTTCTCTCCGGCTTCGCCGCCGGAGGAACAGATCCAACGCGAGATCGCCCGACTCAGCCGCCGGTAGGTCGAACGGCATGCGCGGCGGCCGGCGCTTTCGCCCTACCTTGTAGGCCGCGCCGAGGCAGAGTCCAGGCACCCGCCAGGTGATGATGAACGGCGGCACAGTATGCAGGATCGGGCAGGACAGCGGGGTCGACGGACGGATGACCCACCATCGCCAGGACGGCACACCCGCTCGTACCGCGAGGTCACCAACACCGGGCGACGGGCGGCGCCACTAGACTGTGTCCGGACGAGTGCGTGCATGCCAGGTGTCGGCGGACTGCTCGCGAGAGGCGGTGCGATGCATCCCGACGCGAATCCTGCCGTCGAGTCGCCCACGGCGGGGGGTGGCCCGACCCGCGCCGCCGCCATCGCGGTGCTCGGCGCCGAAGAGCTACCGGCGCTCTTCACCGCGTTACACGGGCGCGGCTACACCGTGGTCGGCCCGACCGTGCGGGACGGCGCGATTGTGCTGGCCGAGCTGGAGTCGGCGGCCGAGCTGCCGTACGGGTGGGGCGTCGACACGGAGGCCGGCCAGTACCGGTTGCGCGCCCGCACCGACACGGCCGCGTTTGGGCACTCGGCCGGGCCGCAGTCCTGGAAGAACATCCTCCACCCCGCCCGAGCGAAGATGTGGGCGGCCGACCGCGCGGCCGGCACCGCTGTCGCCGCCGGAGACACTGAACGGCGCCGATACGCCCTGCTGGGCGTGCGTCCGTGTGACGTGCGCGCCATCGGCATCCTGGGCCAGGTGCTCGCTGGCGGCCGGCACGTCGATCCGGTCTACCGCGGACGGCGAGATGGCGCCTTCGTCGTCGCGGTGGAGTGCACGGAGCCCGGTGCGACCTGCTTTTGCACCTCGATGGGGTGTGGCCCGGGCGTGGAGTCCGGCTTCGACCTGGCGTTGACGGAACTCGTCGACGGCGCCGGCCACCGGTTCGTGATGCGCGCCGCCACCCAGGCCGGCGCCGAGGTGCTCGCGGAGCTGCC
>JAEHDK010000317.1 GCA_016880465.1 Micromonosporaceae bacterium | reverse complement strand
GGCCTCGGCCTCGGCTGGCTGTCCGCGCTCGCCGACAGCGGCGCGCCGGTGCAGTGGACCTCGCTGCCCACCGGGATGGGCATGGCGTTCGGCTACCTGCTGCGGGCGCTCGGCGTCGAGGGCGGGTACCCGGTCGCCGTCGCCGTTGCCCGGGCGGTCGGCCTCGCCGTCCTCGCCGTACTGCTCGTGGCGCTCTGGTGGTGGGCGCTGCGGCGCACCGCCCAGGCGCCCCGCCCGGACGCGAACACCGCGCCGCCGTCGCGGGCCGTGGTCGCCGCCGCCGGTGCCGCGCTCGCGGCCACCGTACTGCTCGGCCCGGTGTTCTATCCGTGGTACGCGATCGCGCCGGTGGCCCTCCTCGCGGCGTCCATAGTGGACGAACGAGTACGCCGGGCGCTCGCGATCGCCACGGTGCTGCTGGTCTTCCTCGTACTCCCGTCCGGCCTGGGTCTCGCGGTGCTCACCAAGCTGCCCGGTGCCCTGCTCGACCTCGCGGCCCTCAGCTGGCTCGCGTGGTACGCCGCCCGCCGAGCCAGACCCAGAGCGACAGCGTCGTGAGGACGAGCGCGAAACCCACCGCGAGGTCCTCGACCGGCGCGTACCCGATCCGCCAGCCCAGGATCGCGGCGGGGTCGTAGCGTACGACGCCGCGCCCCGTCAGCACCCCGTTGGACAGCAGCTGGAAGGCGAGGATCACCGGGTAGGTGGCCCAGAACACCCGGCGGCGGACGAGCCTGGTACGCAGCACCAGCACGTCGAGGGCGAGCGCGCCGAGTACGCCGAGCGCGGCGGCGACCGGGTACGTCACTGCTCGTCCCGCAGGACGGTCCGGACGGCCTCGAAGCCCAGCACGGCGCAGACCGGTACGGCGAGGAAGAACAGCAGCTCCTCCAGCGGCAGCCCGCCGGGCAGCACCAGCCCGGTCGTCTGCCGCGGGTCGAGCGACCAGTGTCCGGCGGCGAGCGCGGCGACGTCCCAGAGGGAGAAGGCCAGTGCCACGGGCAGGACGGTGAGCAGCAGCCGCCGCCACTGGCGCAGCACCCCGACCCGCAGGACGGGCTCCAGCCAGCCGGCGGCGGCCAGGCAGCCGAGCAGTACCGCCAGGTAGGTCAGGTGACGCATCGGTCGCGGCGGCCTAGAAGCCGAGCGCCTGGGCGCGCCGCTTCACCTCGGTGGCCCGGTCGTCGGCGAGCGCCTCGGCCGGCAGGCCGGGGAGCGTGTCGTCCGGCGAGTAGAGCCAGTGCAGCGCCTCGGCGTCCGTGTAGCCCGCATCATGCAGCAGGTTGAGCACGCCCGGCAGGTGCTTGAGCACCGTACGGTTCGCCACGAGCTCGGCCGGCACCCGCAGGACGCCGTCCCGGCGGGCCGCGACGAGGGCACGGTCGCGCACCATCTGCTGCACCCGGCTGATCGGTACCTCCAGCCGCTCCGCGATGTCGGGGAGCGTGAGCCACCCACGTGGTTCGGTCACGCCTCCACCCTGCCACGACGCGGCACCAACCGGGTACTGTCGGGCGCCACCGGCGGCACCCATGACCTACCCGTGCCGCGGCCCGCCGCGGTGTCCCCCGGCGCGCCGGGTCCGCGCGATGTTTCCGCAGGTCAGGGGCTAGCACCGGGGTGCGCGGAAGTTTTCCGAAGACGCGCACTGCGACATCCTGGTCGGTCCTGGGCCGCCGAAACCGTAGACTGCCTGCCGATGGACACGCAGGTCACCGACACCCTCCTGGGGGCGCTGATCGACGGGCGCTACCGCGTCCGGGGTCGGGTCGCCCGTGGCGGGATGGCGACCGTGTACACGGCGACCGACGAACGCCTGGAGCGTACGGTCGCGATGAAGATCATCCATCCGACGCAGGCCCGGGACGTGCACTTCGTCGACCGGTTCACCGACGAGGCGAAGACGATCGCCCGGCTGACCCACCCCAACGTGGTCGCCGTGTACGACCAGGGCAGCCACTCCGGCCTGCCGTACCTGGTCATGGAGTACGTCCGCGGCCGGACGCTGCGGGACATCCTGGCCGAGCGGCGCCGGCTCGGGCCGGTCGAGGCGCTCGCGATCCTCGAGCAGATGCTGGCCGCGATCGCCACCGCGCACCGGGCCGGGCTGGTGCACCGCGACGTGAAGCCGGAGAACGTGCTCGTGGCCGAGGCGCCCAGCGGCGGACCCGGCAACCTGGTCGACGCCGTGGTCAAGGTCGCCGACTTCGGCCTCGCCCGGGCCGTCGCGGCGAGCTCCGCCGACGAGGGCGACGGGCACGTGCTGGCCACCGCCGCGTACGTGGCCCCCGAGCTGGTCACCGATGGGCACGCGGACGCCCGCACCGACGTGTACTCGGCGGGCATCGTGCTGTTCGAGATGCTGACCGGCCGGGTGCCGTACGAAGGCGACAAGCCGGTCCAGATCGCATGGCAGCACGTCGACCGGGACGTACCCCGGCCGTCGAAGTACGTTGCCGGGCTGCCGCCGGTCCTGGATGAGCTGGTATTCCGGGCCACCCGCCGCGAGCCGGGGGCCCGGCCGACGGATGCGGGCGCGCTGCTGGTCGACGTACAGGCGGCTCGGGAGGAGCTCGGTACGGCGAACACCACCACGGCC
>JAEHDK010000316.1 GCA_016880465.1 Micromonosporaceae bacterium | reverse complement strand
GCGACCAGCTGGCGGCGCAGTGGGCCGGCCGGCTGGGCGAGCTGCCGTACCGGCCACCGGCGCCAACCAGCGCGGGCGGGCTGGACTCGACCACCGTCGTACCGGCCTGAGCCACCGACGCCGGGGCGGCGGTCACCGGCCGGCGCAGACGCCAACGGCGTCGCGCCTGAAGCGATGGACGGCGAACCGTCCGCTCCGGCAAGCGACGCCGTGGCTCCTGCACCCCCCGCAGGCTTACAGGGACACTGAGCCCAACGTGCGCGACCCGGCTCCGTCGCGGGGATCCGGCGCGATTCATCCGTCCGGGCGACGCGCCGGCGGGGATCTCACCCGGGCCGGCATCCGGCCGCGGCCGGCAAAGCTCACGCTGTTCATCCGCCGCGTCGCAGACAGTAGGGTTCAGCCATGGGCATGCTGTGCGCGGTCAGCTTCAACCGGTACGGTCGCCTGTACTACCTCGACCCCGGTGAGCTGCGCCCGGCCGTCGGTGACAAGGTGCTCGTACCCACCGATGACGGTCCCGCGGTCGCCGAGTGCGTCTGGGCCGCGCAGTGGGTTTCCGAGGACTTGTCCGGCTTCCCCCGGCTGGTGGGGCTGGCGGGCGCCGACGACCTGGCCCGCGACGAGCTGCTGCGCCGGCGCAAGGCCGAGGCGAAGGTGGCGGCGAAGCGGCTGATCCGCGAGCACGATCTGCCGATGAAGGTCGTTGCGGTCGACCACGTACCCGGCGACGGCCCGCGTACGACGATCTACTTCACCGCACCGCACCGGGTCGACTTCCGCTCGCTCGTCCGCGATCTCGGCGCGACCCTGCATTGCCGGGTCGAGCTGCGCCAGCTGTCCGCCCGCGACTCGGCCAAGGTCCAGGGCGGGATCGGCTCGTGCGGGCGCGACCTGTGCTGCGCCACGTTCCTCACCGACTTCGAGCCGGTGACCATCCGGATGGCCAAGGACCAGGAACTGCCGCTCAACCCGCTGCGCATCTCGGGCGCCTGCGGCCGGCTGATGTGCTGCCTGAAGTACGAGCATCCGCTGTACCAGCAGTTCCAGGCCAGCGCGCCGGCCATCGGTGCCCAAGTGTCCACAGCCGACGGTGACGGCCGGGTGGTCGGGCACAGCGTGCCGCGCGATGCGGTGGTGGTCCGGCTCGACGCCGACGGTTCGCGCTGTACGTGCAGCCGGGCGAGTGTCTGCGGGTCGCGGCAGGCCTATGCCGAGCGGTACGACGGCGCGGGCTGACCGAGGACCAGCGGGTCGTCGACCAGCCGGGGCTTGAGCGGCCGGTCCGGCTCGAACCAGGGCGCGGACGCCGGGGCGTGCGGGTTCGCGCGCCAGTGGCGGGGGACCCGGTCCACCCCGATCGGGTAGAGGGTCATCGTGCCGTCGGCCGCGATGTGCATGCGCAGGAAGCCCTTGTACCCCTCGATGCCCTGGCCGGCGAAAAGCTCGTTGAGGTTGACCTGGAACTGGGCCGCGACGATCAGGTACAGCGCGACGACCTGGCTCGCCGCCAGACCGGCGACCGGCCCGTACAGCACCGCGGCGGCCAGCGCCGGCAGCGGCCAGCGCAGCGTGTCGAACGGCAGCAGCCGCCACAGTTCGAGCCCCGCGACCGCGAGCCCGACCTGGGCCACGCCGTGGCCCAGGCCGAGCAGGTAGTGCTTGAGCCCGCGCCGGCCGCTGGTGAGCCCGGCCGAGAAGAACAGCGTGAGGCCGAACGTCAGGACGACCATCAGGAAGATCGGCAACGTCAGCACCCGCCGCTCGGCGTTGTCGAGGGCGAGCAGCAGCAGCGCGTGCAGGATGCCGAGCAGGGCCACGAACCCCGGGTTGCGCAACGGCAGCTGGGCGAAGACCCCGGTGCCGAGGGCGCGCGACCGGGCCCGCGACGGGTACGTCTTGGCCAGCCGGAACTCCCGGCTCGCGCTCGCCTTGCGGACGATCGACTCGGTCGGCGGCACGGTGATGTGGGTCGGCAGCTGGTGGGTGCCGTACAGGTAGGCGCCACCGCCGCCGAACGTGACGAGCTGGCGCTCGCCGCCCTCCTCCGCGTACCGCGCGTAGTGGTGCAGGTCCCCGCTGAGCATGAGGGCCACCTCGGCCCCGGTCGGCGCGATGACCGTACGCAGGAAGTAGTCGGTGGTCGCGTACGCGCCGGCATGCTCGTCCGCCTCGACCCAGCTCGGCTGCGGCGTACACACGATGACCCGGTCGCCGGGCTGCAGCTCCTTCGCGGCGCCGCGGAAGTAGTCGAGCTGCGGATCGTCGAGGTACGCGTCGCCCTGCGCGTCGGTCGCGAACAGCCACCAGCGCTGCGGCAGCTTGAGGGCGAAGTAGCTGCGGGTCTGGCAGGTGAGCCAGCCGCCGATCCGGCCGCCGTCGCGGCGGGCGAACAGGCGCAGGAACGCGGTCAGGCCGTCGTACCAGTCGTGGTTGCCGGGCAGCGCGAACATCGTCGGCGCCGGCCCGTCCGCGGGCGGGGTGGGCAGTGCCGCCCGGTACGGACCCTTGAACCGGTCCTCGTACCGCTGGCCGCTTGCCGTGGGGTACACCTGGTCGCCGCCGAGGACCAGCACCTCGGCCCGCGGGAGGTGGACCCTGCCCACGTCCAGGTTCGGCTGGCCGAGCAGGTACGCGACCGAGTACGTGGCGTTGAACCCGTCGCCCAGGTCGGCCACGAAGTCGAGCCACAGCTCGTCGCCGCCGCTGTGGTCGTACACCCGACGGGGGAAGGCATTTTGTAGCTCGCGCTTGTCGAGATAGGCGCCGAACTGGTCGGCGAGCGCGACCCGGGCGCCGGTCGCGGCGAGCAGGACCGGGCCCAACCAGGACACCGGCTTGCGCGGCGTGAAGCCGAGCTGGCGCGGCTCAAGTCCGGTGGGTCGGGACGGCGGCGGTTCCTGGGTGTCCTCTGCGGGGGTGACGTCGGCCACGGACTGGGAGCCTAGCCGTCTATCCGGTCCCCGAGGAACCGGTAACCGGGTCGGGCGGCGGCATGGACGTCGCGTACACTGGTTGCTCGTCGCCGCCTTAGCTCAGACGGCAGAGCGGTTCACTCGTAATGAACAGGTCGACGGTTCGATTCCGTCAGGCGGCTCCAGCATCACAAACCCCCGATCAGGCCGCTGACCGGGGGTCTCGTCGTTCGGGCCGATCTCTGTGCTGACTGTCAAGATCCGGTGATCTTCCGCCTGTCGCTGCTGAGCCAGGACTTGCGGATGTCCACCCATGTCGAAGTGACGGCGCTGTTGCGCAGATACAAGGGCAGTATTCACTGCCTGGACAGCGCCAACCTCCCGATTCAGGCACGAGCGGACCGGTTCGAAGCCCAGCGCAAGGTGATCTATCAGCATGTGCGAGATCGCAAGGTCGGGTTCTCTCCGTCAGGCGGCTCAACGCGTCCGTTCGCGGGCACCGGGGGTCGTTGCGTGGCTATCGCCACAGGGCGACGGGTTCCCGGGGTGGTGCGGATCTTCGACCCGCAGACTGGGGAGATGACCGGCACCGCGGAACTCACCCGGCCCAGGTTCAGCCACCAGCAGATCAGGCTGCTCATGTCGGGGCTGCTGACCGGCATGCTGCTGGCCGCCCTGGACCAGACGATCGTGGGCACCGCGCTGCCGACGATCGTCGGCCAGCTGGGTGGGCTGTCGCACTACTCCTGGGTGGTCACCGCGTACCTCCTCGCGTCGACGGCCTCCACCCCGCTGTACGGCAAGGTCAGCGACCTGATCGGCCGCCGGCCGGTGTTCCTGTTCGCGATCGGCGCGTTCCTCGCCGGCTCGCTGCTCGCCGGGCTCTCCCAGAACATGACGGAGCTGATCGTCTTCCGGGGCCTGCAGGGGCTCGGCGCGGGTGGCCTGATGACGCTCGCGTTCACGATCATCTCGGACGTCGTCACGCCCCGGGAACGCGGCCGCTACCAGGGTCTGTTCGGTGCGGTCTTCGGCATCTCGTCGGTGGCCGGACCGCTCGTCGGCGGCTATTTCGCCGAGCACAACTGGCGCTGGATCTTCTACCTCAACATCCCACTGGGCATCCTGGCGATCTTCGTCTCGTACCACGTACTCCGGCTGATTCCCTTCCGGCGGCGGGAGCACCGGATCGACTGGCTCGGCGCGGCGCTGATGGTGGCCGCCGTCAGCTGCATCCTGCTGGCCCTGTCCTGGGCCGGTAACCAGTACGCCTGGGGTTCGCCGACCATCATCGTGCTGCTCGTGGTGGGCACGGTGCTGGCCGGGTTGTTCGTCGCCCAGGAGACCCGCGCGGGCGAGCCGGTCCTGTCCCTCGCGCTGTTCCGCCGGCCGACCTTCGCCCTGGCCAACTCCGCCGCCTTCATCCTCGGCCTGGCGATGTTCGGCTCGATCATCTTCATCCCGCTGTACCTGCAGATCGTGAAGGGCGTCTCGGCGACCCGGTCCGGGCTGTTGATGCTGCCCATGATGGTGGGGGTCATCGCCACCTCGATCGTCACCGGCCGGGCGATGAGCCGGCTCGGCCGGTACAAGTGGTTCCCGGTCGCCGGCACGATCATCCTGTGTACGGGCATGTTCCTGTTCACCCGGTTGCAGGTGGCCAGTCCGCTGCGGGAGTCGTTCGGCTACATGGTCCTCATCGGAGTGGGCCTGGGCCTGTGCATGCAGTCGCTGGTCCTGGCCGTGCAGAACTCGGTCGGGCTGCGCGACCTCGGCAGCGCGACGGCCGCCGCGACGTTCTTCCGGTCGCTCGGCGGTTCGTTCGGCGTGGCGATCCTCGGCGCGGCGCTGTCGAGCACGCTCACCCGGGAGCTGGCCCACCGCATCCCGCAGGCGATCAGCCAACTGCCGGCCGACCAGCGGGCGGCGTACGCGGCTGCCGGCGCGTCCGGCCTGTCGATCAACGAGCCCGCCCGCATCCGGGCGCTGCCGGAGCCGCTCCGGGTGGCCGTCCAGCTCGGCTTCATCCAGGGCCTGCACGTCGTGTTCCTGGTCGCGGCGACCGTCGGTCTGATCGCGGTCGCCCTCACGCTGGCGATGCCGGACCGTGAGCTGCGCGGCGGACCGCCCGGCCAGCAGAAGCCGCCGCTGACCGAGGAGAGCGACGCCGACGCGGCCGCGGACATGGAGGCGTCCGCGTCGACGTTGATCTGACGGCCAGCGGCTCCGGACGGCGCTACTTCACCACGATCCGGCCGGTGGCGGCGAAGGTCGCCAGGTCCTTCATCGTCTCGATGGTGGACGACGACTCCGGGGTCGGCAGGTCGTCGAGTGCGAAGAACCTCGCCTCGGTGGCCTCGGCCGGATCGGGTACGACCTCGCCGGTCCACTCGGTCAGCTCGAACGCGATGACGAACAGCTGGTACCGGTCGCCGAACATGTTGGTGTGCGTGTAGGCCGGCCCGGTGTACAGGGCGAACGGCATCGCGCACGCGGCTCGCAGGCCGGTCTCCTCCCAGACCTCGCGAATCGCGCAGTCCTCGATCGACTCGCCCAGCTCCATGGCGCCGCCGGGTATCGACCAGTAGCCGTTGTCCGCGCGCCGGATCAGCAGGACGCGGTCGGCGCCGTCCCGGACCACTCCACGGGCGCCCACGAACAACAGCGTCCGGTCGCCAGCGAGGGCGCGCAGCTGGCCGAGGTACGACTCGGCCCACGACAGGCTGGTCATATGACAACCATAGCCAGCGGGCCACCCCGCACAGCGGCCGGTTCGGCGGCACCGCGCCCGGCTGCCGTACGGCAACGCCGCCCGACGGCCATTTGGCGGCTTCCGCGAGCGTGGTCCACGCCACTACCCTGAAGATCATGCGCAGCACGATGATGGACCTGCCCCTGCAGGTGTCCCGCATCCTGGAGCACGGTGCGACCGTGCACGGTGGCTCGACGGTGGTCAGCTGGACCGGGGGCGAGCCCCGGCGCCTGCCGTACGCCCAGGTCGGCGCCCAAGCCGCCCAGCTGGCGCACGCGCTGCGCCACGACCTCGGGGTCACCGGCGATCAGCGGATCGGCACGTTCATGTGGAACAACGCCGAGCACCTCGTCGCCTACCTCGCCGTACCGAGCATGGGCGCCGTCCTGCACACGTTGAACATCCGGCTGTTCCCCGAGCAACTGGCCTACGTGGCGAACCACGCCGAGGACCGCGTCATCATCGTCGACTCGACGCTGGTCCCACTGCTGGCCAAGGTGCTACCACAGATGTCCACTGTGGAGCATGTCGTGCTCGTCGGCGGCGCGGATCCGGCCCCGCTCATGGCGGCGGGCCCGCACCTGTCCGTCCACCACTGGGACGACCTGCTGCGCGGCAAGCCGACGCGGTACGACTGGCCCGAGGTCGACGAGAGCGACGCAGCTGCACTGTGTTACACGTCCGGTACGACCGGCAACCCCAAGGGTGTGGCGTACTCGCACCGGTCGATCTGGCTGCACTCCATGCAGGTGTGCATGAGAGAAGCCTTCGGGCTCGGGCCGCAGTCGACGGCCCTGGTGATCGTACCGATGTTCCACGCGATGGCGTGGGGGCTGCCGTACGCCGCCTTCATGTCCGGCGCGTCGCTGGTGATGCCCGACCGGTTCCTCCAGGCCGAGCCGATCGCGGCCATGATCGCCACCGAGCGCCCCACCCTGGCCGGCGCCGTGCCCACGATCTGGACCGACCTGCTGTCCTATCTGGACCGCAACGAGGTTGACACGTCCACGCTGAAGGAGGCGATCGTCGGCGGCTCGGCCTGCCCGCCCGCGCTCATGCACGCGTTCTCGGAGCGGCACGGCGTGGAGATCATCCACGCCTGGGGGATGACCGAGATGTCACCGCTCGGCTCGGTGTCGCGCCCGCCCATCGGGGTGGCCGGGCAGGAGGCGTGGGACTACCGGTACACCCAGGGCCGGATCCCGGCCGGCGTCGCGGCCCGCATCATCGGCCCGGACGGCCAGCCGGCGCCCGCTGACGGCGAGGCCGTGGGTGAGCTGGAGGTCCGTGGCCCGTGGGTCACCTCGCGGTACGTGGGCGACGACGAGCCCGACGCGGAGAAGTTCCGCGACGGCTGGCTGCGTACCGGCGATGTCGGCACGCTGTCACCAGACGGCTATCTCACGCTCACGGACCGGGCGAAGGACGTCATCAAGTCGGGCGGGGAATGGATCTCCTCGGTCGAGCTGGAGAACGCGCTGATGGCCCATCCGGCCGTCCTGGAGGCGTGCGTCGTGGGCGTACCCGACGACCGGTGGGGCGAGCGTCCACTCGCGACGGTGGTGCTCAAGGAGGGGGTCTCGGCCACGGTGACCGAGCTGTGGGACTTCCTTGCCGGCCGGGCGGCCCGGTGGCAGTTGCCCGAGCGGTGGTCGTTCATCGAGGCGGTCCCGAAGACCTCGGTCGGCAAGTTCGACAAGAAAGAGGTCCGGGCACGGTACGCCGCTGGCGCCATCGATGTCGTGCTGGTCTAGCGCGGCACGGTCAGGAGGAGTAATTGTTGGGGAGATTGTTGTCAACGCAAGTGACAACTCTTCTCACCTAGGAGTCCTGTATGGACGTGCTGGTTCTCATCGGCCGCATCCTGTTCGCCGTGCTCTTCCTGAACTCGGCGTTCGGGCACCTGACGAAGACCAAGGGCATGGCGGCCTACGCGGCGCACAAGGGCGTACCCGCCGCGTACGCCGCTACGTTCGTGGGCGGCATCCTGCTCGGGCTCGGCGGCCTGTCGGTCCTGCTCGGCATCTGGGCGGACCTGGGCGCACTGCTGCTTGCCGTGTTCCTCATCCCCACCGCGGTGCTCATGCATGGGTTCTGGAAGGAGACCGGCGACGCGCGGATGATGGAGCAAGTCCAGTTCTTCAAGGACCTGGCGCTGGGTGGCGCCGCGCTGGCGCTCCTGGGCCTGTTCGCGATCGCGGGCGACGACCTCGGCCTGACGATCACCGGCCCGCTCTTCGGCTAGCCCGAAGGCGCTAGCGCTGGATGCGGTCGGACGGGCGTACGCCCGTCCGACCGCGTTCTGCTCTCCGGAGCGCCGCCCGGCCACGGCTGGCCCGATGTCACGCTGACTTGCGCGCCTTGGCCGTCTTGGCGGTCTTCTTGGCCGCGGTCTTCGCGGTCGACGACTTGGCG
>JAEHDK010000315.1 GCA_016880465.1 Micromonosporaceae bacterium | reverse complement strand
CCCGCCGCGGGCTGACCAGGTGCCGGGGGCCGGCGCCTCGTGCCGGCCACCCGTCGAGCACCGATCAGTGGTGGTGGTCGAGCTGCGCCCGGATCTCACCGCCGGGGTAGAGCGAGCTGTGCACGTTGACGTACGTGGCACCGGCCCGGATCGCGGCGACGAGCTCGCCGAACTGGCCCGCCGTGACACCCTGCCCGACTGGGCCGATCACATCGGCGGGCCGGAGCGTACCGGTGATCGTGGCCGGAGCCGCGGGGCAGGCCTGGGTACCCGCCGGACCGTTGCCGAGGTTGGAGCACAGGAACACGCTGATCCCGCCGGTCTGTGCTTGTTGACCGATGTGGATGTGCGCCTGGGCGACGGTGCCCTCCAGACTCTCGTAGCTGAGCTCGTACGAGATCGTCTGGTTCTGCTCGTCGATCTGTACCCGGAACTGGCCGTTGCCCGTTGTCGACAGCGTGAGCGGATCCTCCTGGTACCCGGTGAGCTGCACGCGGAGTGAGTCCGCCTCGACCGTCGAGCCATCCGCCAATGCCGCACTCGCAGTGGCCGTGGCCGCCACTGTCGCGCCGACTACCAGCGTCACTGCCAGTAGTCGTGCCCGCGCGATCCTCATCTGTTTGCCTCCTCCGGCTTAGACGGTGCCTACCCTCTGGTCAACGCGGCAGCCGCCAGGAGGGTTCAACGACGGCCGTCGACCTGGGGCGCCGTGGGCCGGAACGCGGGAGGCAGCCCGCACGGCACAGCGACTTGACCGGTGCCGGCCAACCCGGCGACGCTGACCGGATGCCTGAACCGACGGTCGACGCGCCGGCCGGCGGCGCCGCCTACGCGATCCGCCCGGGCACCGCCGCCGACCTTCCGGTGTACCGGTCGATCCTCTTCCACGCCGTGGATTGGAACCTCGAGCGCACCCTGCCGTCATTCGAGGAGATCATCGATCATCCCGGGCTCGCCCGGTTCCACCGGGGCTGGGGTCGGCCCGGAGACATCGCCGTCGTCGCGACGTACGAGGGCGAGCCGGTCGGCGGGGCGTTCTTCCGCTTGTTCACGCAGGATGACCACGGCCACGGCTTTCTCGACGAGGACACGCCGGAGATCGCGATCGCAGTCTGGCCGGGGCACCGCGGCCGCGGGCTCGGTACGCGGTTGCTCGCCGCCCTCGCCGAGGCCGCCCGGGTCGCCGGTATCGCCCGGCTCAGCCTCAGCGTCGAGCAGGGCAACCCCGCCGCGCAGCTGTACCTGCGCACCGGTTACGCGCTGGTCGCGGAGACCGACCACGACTACGTGATGGTCGCAACTACCGCGCCCGAGCCGCGCGGCAGCGCCGGCTAGCGCTGGTACAGACCGACGGTCGTACCGCTGGCCAGCGCGGCGTTGTCGGCCTGGCGGTGGATGTCGGCGATCTTCGGCGACGCCGGCAGCCGGATCGGATGGCCCAGGGCGTACAGCCGGAAGAAGTAGCGGTGTGCGTTGTCGCCGACCGGTGGCTGCGGACCGCCCCAGCCTTGCTCGCCGTAGCCGTTGCGCCACTGCTGGCCGCCCGGCGGGGTCCGGCCCTCGTCGACGCCGCCCGCCGCCGGGTCGACGCCGGTCACCAACCAGTGCAGGAACGTGCCGCCGGGCGCGTCCGGGTCCTCGCACAGCAGGAGCAGTTCGGTCGTGGCATCGGGTACGCCGGACCACTGCAGCGCGGGCGAGACGTTGTCGCCGTCGTGCGCGTACCGGCCCGGGATGATGTCGTGGTCGTTGAATGCCGGGCTGCGTAGCTGTATGCCTGCCATCGCCACATCACCTCCGGATCACCCACTACCCGGGGGCCGCCGGTCCAACCGCCGCGCGGGGCACGCCATAGGCTGGCCGGATGACGACGGGGCGGGTTCGCGCGCGGGTCTTCGGTGAGGTGGCCGACGAGTACGACCGGGTCCGGCCCAGCTACCCGGCCGCCCTGGTCGACGACGTACTGGCCTACGCCCAGCTGGACGGCGGGCCGGCGATCGACGTGGGTGCCGGCACGGGCAAGGCCACGCTGTCGTTCGCGGAGCGCGGCCTCACCATCACCGCGGTCGAGCCCGACGAGGCGATGGCCGCCGTGCTGGCCCGCCGCGTTGCGGCATACCCGCCGGTGACCGTCGTGGTCAGTGCGTTCGAGGACTACGCACCGGACCGGACGTTCGGGTTGCTGTTCAGCGCGCAGGCCTGGCACTGGGTCGATCCGGCGGTGCGCCGGACATTGTCCACAGTGGACTAGGCGGCCTACCTGTCGACGCAGTCGGCGTACCGGATGCTCGACGAGGCCAGCCGGGCGCGGCTGTTCGCGGCGGTCCAGGACCGGCTCGGCGGTACGGTCGTGCTCAGCCAAGAGACCGGACTCTTCCTGGCGCGCCGGTCGGCCGGTGGCGCAGCCGTGCGGGAGTGAGCACCGGTCAGCCGGTGGGCCGCTGTGCTGCCACCACGAGCCGGTGGCTGGCGGTCGACAGCGGCGCACCGCCGTCACCGTGGCCGCGGACGTCGGTCAGGCCGGCGTCGAGCAGCCAGTCCCGCAGCTCGGTGAAGGTGAACAGGCGCACGAAGAACGACGTACGCCGGACCCGCCCGGCGCGTACCAGGATCCGCTCGGTGTTGACCGTGCCGCTGCCCGCGTCCAGTTCGGACACATCGATCAACAGGTCGTCGCCGCGCTGCACGACGTGGTGCGGCCGGAACATGCGCACGATCCAGTCGCGATGCTGAATGTCCATGAGCACGCGGCCACCCGGCGTGAGGACCTTGGCGACCTGGCGCAGTACCTGGCGGTTACCCGCATCGTCGAAGTAGCCGTACGCGGTGAACCAGTTGACGACCCGGTCGAACCGGTCGCGCCACGGCAGGTCACGCATGTCGCCGAGGACGTAGTCGACAGATAGTCCACGGGCCGCGGCATCGTTGCGGGCGATGTCGAGGAACATCGGCGTCGCGTCGAGCCCAGTGACCTCGCAGCCGCGCGCGGCGAGCCGGTTGGCGATGCGGCCGTGTCCGCAGGCGAGGTCGAGCACCCGCATCCCGGGCGCGAGATCGAGCAGCCGCCAGATCACCTCGGTCTCCGCGTCGCTCCGCTCCTCGGTGAGCAGGTCGCGGTAGAAGTAGAGGTAGTCCTCGTCGAACACCGCCGCGGTGTCGAAACCCGCCTCGCTCATCTGCCCGATGCTAGGGGGCGCCCGACCGTACGCGGGAGGTATTTACGACGCCGTCCCGCACGGATCGGTGCGTACGGCGGCCGTATCGACGACGCGCAGCCACTGGCCGTTCTCGTAGTGCACGACCGGCCGGCCACGATTGGCCTCGCCCAACGGCAGGTACGCGTCGTCGCCCTCGACGGTGAGCTGGATCTGCTGCGCGAAGGCGGCCGCGCCGCCCGCATTGTGGCACGGCGTGACGAGCGCGACGTACTGGTCCCGCGACAGGCCGGCCTGGCTCGCCGCAGTCCAGGTCGCCCAGTAGTCGCCGTACTTCGACTCGTCCATTAGCTGCAACGAGGCCCGCCACGCCGTCGTCGCGGCCGGCTGGCTGCGCGACTGGCCGCCCGGTGCCGCGGTACCGGTGGACCCGGGCGCCGCTCGACCGGTGCCGTCGCCGGTCAGCGCGGCGTATGCCACCAGGCCGGCGGCGACCACGAGGACCAGCGACAGCGCGATCTGGCCGACGACGAGCGGGCCGGACACGGCCCCGCGCCGCGTCGTGCGGCTGTGGCTGGTGTGCGAGACCGCCTCGGCGGCGTCGAGCCGGCGCGCCCGCCACGCCGGGACGAGGCCGAAGCCGACCGCCGTCAGCGTCGAGAGCGCCACCATGAACCCGAACAGCCGCCAGTCGACCGGCAGCGCCAGCGCCACCGGATCGTCGGCGGT
>JAEHDK010000314.1 GCA_016880465.1 Micromonosporaceae bacterium | reverse complement strand
CGATCTGTCGGCGCACGTGCTGACCGCGCTGGCGGACCGGTCGGGCCTGGACCCCGCGACGGTCGAGGACGTGATCTGGGGCTGCGTCATGCAGGTCGGCGAGCAGTCCTGGAACGTCGGCCGCAGCGCGGTGCTCGCCGCCGGCTGGCCCGAGCACGTGCCGGGGACGACCGTGGACCGGCAGTGCGGGTCGAGCCAGCAGGCGGTACACGCCGCGGCCGCGGCGGTGATCGCCGGGCAGGCGGACCTCGTCGTGGCCGGCGGGGTCGAGGCGATGACCCGGGTCCCGCTGAACTCCAGCGTGGGCAACGGCGTCGGGCTCCCGTTCGGCGACCGGGTACGGGCCCGGTACCGCGACCGGCCCGGGTTCGCCGCCGACGCGCCGATCCCGTTCAGCCAGGGCGCGGGCGCCGAGATCATGGCCGAGCGCTGGGCGCTGAGCCGCAGGATGCTCGACGAGTACAGCCTGGCGAGCCACGAGAAGGCGGCCGCGGCCCAGGACCACGGCTGGTTCGCCGCCGAGGTCGCGCCGATCGCCGGTGTCACCGCGGACGAGGGGATCCGCCGGGACACCTCCCTGGCCAGGCTGGCCGAGCTGCCCACGCCGTTCAAGGCCGGCGGGGTGGTCACCGCGGGCTCGGCGTCGCAGATCTCCGACGGCGCAGCGGCGCTGGCCATCACCAGCTCGGACTGGGCGGCGGCACACGGGTTGGTGCCGCTGGCGCGGATACACACCGCCGTCGTGGCGGCCGACGACCCGGTGACCATGCTCACCGCACCCATGCCGGCCACCGCCAAGGCGTTGCGCCGCGCCGGGCTGCGCCTCACCGACATCGGTGGGTACGAGGTGAACGAGGCGTTCGCGCCGGTGCCGCTCGCCTGGCTGGCGGAGACGGGCGCCGATCCGGCCCGGCTCAACCCGCGGGGCGGCGCGATCGCGCTGGGCCACCCGGTCGGCGGCTCGGGAGCCCGCATCATGACGACCCTCGTCCACCACCTGCGCGACCACGGCATCCGGTACGGCCTGCAGGCGGTCTGCGAGGGTGGCGGGATGGCGAACGCCACGATCCTGGAGCTGCTCTGAGGTGGCCGAGCACACCGGCAAGGGACTGGTCCTCGTCGTCGAGGACGAGCGGCCGATCGCGGACCTGCTCCGGCTCTACCTGTCCCGGGACGGCTTCGGCGTGCACGTGGAGTACGACGGCGCCGCCGGGCTCGCGGCGGCCCGGCGCCTCAAGCCGGTGGCCTGCGTGCTGGACATCGCGCTGCCCGGCGTCGACGGTACGGAGGTCTGCCGGCGGCTGCGCGAGGCCGGCGACTGGACGCCGGTGTTGTTCCTGACCGCGCGGGACGACGAGGTCGACCGGGTCGTCGGGCTCGAGCTGGGCGCCGACGACTACGTGACCAAGCCGTTCAGCCCGCGGGAGCTGGTGGCCCGGGTGAAGGCGGTGCTGCGCCGGACGGCGGGCCCACCGGACCCGAGCGAGGCACCGGTCCGGCTGGGCCCGGTCACCCTGCACCCGGCCCGCCGTACCGTGACCGTGGCCGGCGCGCCGGTCGCGCTCACCCAGACCGAGTTCGACCTGCTGGCCCACCTGATGCGCCGGCCGGGCCGGGTGTTCACCCGGGAGGAACTGCTGGCGAGCGTCTGGGGGTACGCGGCGCACGGCGGCACCCGTACGGTCGACGTACACGTGGCCCAGGTGCGCGCCAAGCTGGGCGACGCGGCCGGGCTGCTGCGTACGGTCCGCGGCGTCGGCTACGCGGCGACGGATGGGTGAGGCCCGCATGCCGACCCGTACCCTGCGTGGTCGCGCGATCGCGATCACCTGCGCGGTGGCCGTCATCTCGGTACTGGTCACCGCAGCGGTGGCGTTCCCGCTGGCCCAGCGCTCCGCCGACCAGGACCGGCGCCGGGCACTCGCCGAGGAGGCGACGGTACTGGCGGCGATGCTCGGCCCGCGGCTGCGTACGCCGAACCCCGACGAGGAGCGGCTCGTCCGGCGGCTGCGGGACGCCGGCGTCACGGTCGTCCTGGTGCGCGGCGGTCAACCGGACCAGCCCGGGTTGCCGAGCGCCGTCGTCTCCCGGGTGGCGACCGGTGATCCGGTACACGGCCAGCGCGTCCTGTTCGACGGCCGGGCGGCTCTCGTCGAGGGGCGAACCCTGGGCAACGGCGAGGGGTTCGTGGTCGTGCTGCCGCTTCGCACGGCCCTGTCGGCCGAGGTGTGGCGGCGGCTCTGGCTGGCCCTGCTCGCCGGACTCGTGGCCGGCGCCGTGGCCGGCGCGCTGCTGGCCAGCCGGCTCGCCCGG
>JAEHDK010000313.1 GCA_016880465.1 Micromonosporaceae bacterium | reverse complement strand
TCATCACGGTGCCGGCCCGGCCGGCGCCGCACGTCGGCGCCGGCGGAGAGCGGCCGGCCAGCATGGCGCTGCTGTACGGGTGGATCCTGCTGTTCGGCTTCGTGGGTACGCAGCTGGCCTGGACGCTCCGCCCGTTCTTCGGTGACCCGGAGTCCGGCTTCGCCCTGTTCAAGCCGCTGGAGGGCAACTTCTACGGCGAGCTGTTCAAGACGATCGGCCGGCTCTTCTCCTAGCCGGCCGTTCTGGCTGCCCGGGCGCGGTCCTAGCTAGCGGATGGCGCCCGGCGGCAGCACGGGACCGTCGAGTGCTCGCCGGGCTCCCGTGCAGCGTCCTGCAGTCCGGCTCGATCGTGTGTCGCGTGCTCACGCAGCCGCCTGCGGCAGCGGCCAGACGCAGGCGTGCACGCACAACCAGGTGCCGTCGCGCCGCTCGTACGTGTCGGCGTACCGGGTGTACCGCTCGGTGGTCCGCCAGCTGCGCGCGGAGACGACGGCCGTGTCCCCGTCGACGTGCACCACCACCTGATCTATCTCGATGGTCGGTATCGGGTTGGCCCGCAGGGACTCCTCGTACCGTTGGATGTCCATGACGTCGCCGGTCGTACCGTCGAGGTACTGGAACGACGGCGACAGGATCGGCCCGAGCAGGTCCCACGATCCGTTGCGCCACGCATCGATGAACTGGAGATTGAGTTCGGTCAGTACCTTGGTGTCGTCCACGATGACTCCCACTGCTCGGGTCCGGCGGGCTGGCGTTTATCGTTGCCTATCCCCGAGGTGATCGCCAGCCCGGCCGAATCGCGGTCCCGCGGCGGCGTCGTGGGACCGCCACCGGCCTGGCGTCACGCCCCTCCGGACGCGGCGGCCGGAGCCGCGGTCCTGGCCGGCTCCACGATCAGTGCGGCCTGGGCCGCGTCCAGCGCCGCGTGGCACTCCGCCACACTCGGCGCGACCGCGGTGGCCAACGCGACCCGCCCGAACAGCGTCCCCTTCGGCGGCGGCGACATGACGTCGCCCGGCTCGGCCAGCGGTACGACGAGATCGACGGCGGTCGGCAGCGGGCGGTCGGCGAAGCGGACGGCGCCGATCTGGGTGTCGTCCTCGTCGACGTAGAAGAACCGCACCGCACCGACGAGCTGGTGCTCGGCCACGATCCGCGGTTCCTCGCCGCAGGCCACGGCGGCGGCGGCCAGCCCGGGATCGATCCCGGTCGCGCGCATGCCGAGGTACGGGATGAGGTCGCCGCCGAGCCGCGCGTTCACCTCGATGATCTTCGGCCCGGCCGCGGTGAGTTTGATCTCGGTGTGCGTCATGCCGTCGGTGAACCCGAGTGCGGCATGCGTGTCCGTCACGAGTTGCCTGATCTCCGGGTCGGTGAGCAGCGGGTCGTTCGCCCGGACCAGGTGCCCCACTTCCTCGAAGTACGGCGGATAGCCGACCTCCTTGTGCGCCACGAACATCGGGTGGACCCGGCCGCCGTGCACCGCGGCGTCGACGCTGATCTCCGGGCCGGTCAGGTACTCCTCGACGAGTATCACGTCGTGGTGCCATGCGCCTGGAATGGTCGTGTCCCGGGCGAACAGGAACTGCGCGGTCAGCTCGTCGGGTGTGTCGACCCGGATGACACCGAGGCTGGCGGCCATGGCGCGCGGCTTCAGTACGACCGGATAGCCGATCTGGTCGGCGCTGGCCAGCGCCTCCTCGACGCTGGTCACCATGACCGAGCGCGGCTGCGCCACGCCCGCGGCCGCCAGCGCGGTCCGGGTGAGGTACTTGTCGCGGCAGCGCATGACCATATCCGGGTCACCGCCGGGCAGGCCGAGGGCGGCGGCGACCTTGGCGCTCTGCAGGATCCGTCCCTCGTCCCAGCTCAGTACGCCCTGCACGGGCTCGTCGGCCGCCACCCGCCGGGCGGCCGCGATGAGGTGGTCCGCGCCGATCGTGTCGGCCATGTCCAGGACGGTCCACCCGCTGAGGTGGCCGCGTTCCCAGCCCGGCTCGGCGCCGAGCAGCAGGTGCACCCGGTACCGCTCGCCGACGGATGTGAGCAGGTACTCCCGGTAGGCCCGGCCACCCGCGGAGATCATCAATAGCAGCGGGCGGTGATCGCCGGCATCGTCAGCGTGGACATTGTCGAGCATCGCATTCTCCTCCAGCCAAACCAGACCGCCGCTGCCGCCGGGCCCGTACGGGTGATCATACTGCCACGCCCGCCAATATCAGCCGGCCCGGCTTTGTCCGGTCTACGGCGATCTTTGATGGCAGTAAATCATCCAGTCGGCCGATCTGGTCCGGTCCGCGGTGACGCTCGGTGATGATCCTCGCGATCAAAAGGCTCTCTCCATTGATACCAGCTGCTTTTTCGCAGCTGCCTTTAGGCGGCACAAACTGGACCATTAGGAGGTACCACCAGACCCTTAGCGTCGAGGCCAGCGGTGATTGTGTGCGCCCGTTCCTTTAGGCATGCCGGAGGACCGGTTCGGGTGATGTGCCGTGCCCCATCGGCCCATCGCGTGCGCGAGCCATCGAGCGACCTTGACGTCTGCGAAGGCGGGTGTATCGTCGTTGGCACGGCGGGAGGCAGCCGATCGCAAACCCTGACCAGTCATCACGCAGTTGTCGGACGACCGCTTCGCGGTCGCTCTTTGGCGGCTCGATTCGGTTGAGCGAGGGGTGGTTGACACCTTGGACCATCAAGAGGTCGAGTTACTCGCCATTGGTGCGGGGCCGTCCAACCTAGCCTTGGCGGTCGCCATTGAGGAGATGGCGCCGGCAGATCTCGCAAGCAATTCGCTGGTTATCGAGCAGCACGAGAACGTGGCCTGGCAGAGGGGCATGCTACTGCCCTGGACAAGAAGTCAGGTATCTTTTCTCAAAGACATCGTGACCCTGCGCAACCCGCGCAGTAAGTTCACTTTCATAAACTATCTGCACTCGGTGGGCCGGCTCGACGACTTCGTTAACATGGCGCATTTCCTGCCGTTCCGCTCGGAGATTTCGTCGTACTTACTGTGGGTAGCCGAAAGTCTCTCGATGGTCCGTGTCGAGCACGGCTGCCAGTGCACTGGAGTCGAAGCGCGTCGATCTGATGACGGTACGCTGACCAGCTGGCTCGTACGGCTGGCCAACGGATCGACGATCGGCGCCAACGCTCTGGTGATCGGTGTCGGCCGGGAGCCGCACCGGCCCGAGGTGTTCGGTTGCCTCCCCCGGGATCGGGTGATCCACAGTGCGGAGTACTCCTGGCGGATGGCCGACCTCGACCCGCAGGCACCGCAGCGCATCGCGGTGATCGGCGCTGCACAGAGCGCAGCCGAGATGCTCTGGGAAACCCACCAGCGGTTCGCCCAGGCGCAGTGCTACATGGTGATGCGATCGGTCGGGCTGGAGTATTACCAGACCAGCAAGTTCACCAATGAGCTCTACCAGCCGTCCTTCACCGACGAGTTCTACGCGGCCCGATCGGAGGCGCGCCACCAGGTGCTGCACGAGATGCGCCGCACCAACTACGCGGGCGTGACGCCGGAGATGCTGGACACCCTTTACCGCCAGGTGTATTTGGAACGGCTGAACGGCGCGCAGCGACTTCAGATGATCACTATGGTCGATGTCATGGGAGCCCGGATGGACGGCGACGAGGTCGTGCTGACTCTCATCGACCGGATGGCCGGGACGTCTCAGGAGCTGCGGTGCGACCTGGTGTTGCTCGGTACCGGGTTCGAGCGCAGGATGCCGGGCATCGTCCGCGCCGTCGCCGACGTGGCCGGCGTCGACGAGCCGGCGGTCACCCGCCAGTACCGCATGATCATGCCGGAGTCCGTGGCCGCATCGTGCTATCTGCAGGGTACGAATGAAGTCAGCCACGGCATCTCGGACTCGTTGATGAGCGTGCTCGCGGTGCGGGCCGGTGAGATCGTTACCGATGTGTTGGCCCAGCGCACCTCACCCACCCTGCTGGCGAGCGTCGCCGCACCTGCCTGACCTGGGAGTACTGATGGAGATCCGCAACCTGGACCGGAACAACCTACTGGCCGAGTACGGCGCGCTCACCCAGCGGCTCCTGCCCTGGGACGCCGTGAACGCTCCGTTCGAGGGCTCCTGGGCGGTCATCGAGCCGGGCACCGCGTCGACGCCCCACTCGCATCACGAGCACGAGATATTCATCGCGACGGCCGGATCAGCGGTCATCGAGTGCGACGGTGAGCGGCGCGCCTTCACGGTGGGCGATGTCGCGTTCATGCCGCCCGGCTCGGTCCACACGGTGATCAACGAGGGGGACGTCGACTTCGTCTTCTACAGCGTGTGGTGGGACGTGGAGATGACACAACGGTTCGCGGCCCGCCACGAGATGGCGTCGTGACCGGTGGCGGCGGGCGGTACAGGAGAGAACTCCATGAAGCTACTGGGGATTGAGGCCCGGCAGAACGCCAACTACTACCACTCCCGGTACGAGCAGGTCCGGGACTTCGGTGGCGACCTGTTCGTGCTCAACGGCATCGGCGAGGCCGACTACTGGCCGGCCGACCGGTACCGGGTGGTCGGCTCGCAGAAGATCGACGACATCATCGCCGCGGCTCGCGCGTGGCATGCCGAGAACCAGTTCGACGGCGTGTTCTCGTTCTCGGAGTCGGGCGTCATGACGGTCGCCGCGGTCGCGGAGGCGCTCGGCCTGCCCGGCGTCGGTGTCGAGGCGGCCCGCAACAGCCGCAACAAGCTGCTGATGCGGCAGGCCCACGAGCGGGGCGGCGTACCGCGCCCGCGGTTCCGGTACGTGGCCGACCTGGATGAGGCGCTGGCCGCCGCCGAGGAGTTCGGGTACCCCGTCGTGCTGAAGCCGACGCTCGGTGCCGCCAGCAACTTCGTGTTCCGGATCGACGAACCGGCCGAGATGGCGGCCCGGTACCACGACGCGATCGACGGCCTCAAGCGGATGAGCTGGTACCTGATGGAGGCCGACGGCCTGGACCTCGGCCCGTACGGCCTGCTGGTCGAGTCGTTCCTCGACGGCCGCGAGTTCCTGTGCGAGGCGTTGGCGTGGGACGACGAGGTGTACATCGGCTCGATCGTCGACCGGGTGACGGTCGAGGGCGACACCTTCGACGACGACGTACACGTGGCGCCCACCTCGCTCACCGAGGCGGAACTGGCCGAGGTACACCGGATAGTGACCGGCGCCGCGCACGCGCAGGGCCTGCGCCGCAGCGTGATGCACGCGGAGATCCGGTTCCACGAGGGCCGGCCGCACCTGCTGGAGATCGCGATCCGGCCCGGTGGTGGCGGGCTCGACCTGGTGGCCCGGGTGACCGCAGACTACTGCCCGATCCGCGCGGTGATGGACGTGGCGCGCGGGGTGAAACCGCGGGTCCAGCACTACCGGCCCACGGGCGTGCACATGATGGGCACCTGTCTGATCAGCGGGGCGGGACAGGTCGAGTACGTCACCGTGCCGCCGGAGGTCAGCCAGTCCGACCAGACGCTGATGGCGAAGATCACGGCAGCGCCCGGGGACGTCATCCGGCGCCCACCGGAGGGCAACAACATCCTCGGCTTCCTGATCGTCATCGGCACGTCGTTCGAGGACGTCAAGAACCGGCTGGAGACGTTCGCCGACAAGATCGACGTGAAGATGGTCGGCCAGCCGCTGACCCGGACCGCCACCCCGTGGGGCCGGCAGAACCCGGTGCCCACCGCTGCCGTCCAGCCCGCGGAGGAGGTGCATGGAGCCGCATAGCGTGCGGTGGACAAGATCGGCGTGGACACGTCCCAACCGCAGCTGTCCGGCGGCGCGGTGAAGTGCTGCACGCGGGAACTGCGCGACGAGCCTTCCGGGAGCCTCGATGATCAACTATGACGGCCGCCGGTTCCGGTCGACCGCGCACGCACCGGGCGAGGAGGGCGCGGTGGCGGTGTACCGGCAGAGCGGCGACCTGCTGTGGGCGGAGTTCGCCGGCGGGAACGCGCGGCGCGGCGCGCTGTCCGGCCGGTGCGCCGCGGACGGCACGCTCGAGTTCGGCTACACCATGGTGCTCACCAGCGGCGACGTGATCTGCGGCCGGTGTGTCAGCACCCCCGAGATCCTCGACGACGGGCGGATCCGGCTACACGAGCAGTGGGAACGGTACGGCCCGCACGCGGCCACCGGGGTGTCCGAGATCGAGGAGATCGGGGAGACCGGCCAGCGGCCGGGCTGACCGCGCCGGCTACCGGCGGACGGTGGCGAGCCCGGCGGTCCGGCCGGTGAGCGCGGCCATCGCCACCGAGTCGCACCCGGCACCGGTCGTCAATGCGTTCAGCAGGCAGCGTACGGCCAGGGCCGAGTCGAACCCGACGAGTTGCAGCGCGCGGTCGGCCCGGTCTATCTCGGCCGCGGCCAGCGCGCCCGGCAGTCCGTCCGCGGTTGGCTCCCGGTCGAGCAGCGGCTGCACATACGCGCAGAACGCGCGGTAGCCGTCGTTGGTGAAGTTGCTCTCGTACCGGTCCGGCCGGTCCCAGGACAGGTAGAGGCGAACCAGTTCCCGGTCCTCGGCGGCCAGGAACTCGTCCGCCCACAGGGCATGGTTCCGGCTGGTCGAGAACTTCCTGCCCTCCAGCAGGTACAGCTCGTTGACCGTGGCGCCGCGCATCTTCGGCTCGGGTACGCCGGCCGCGGCCAGGATCGCCGGGTAGAGGATGGCGAAGTAGAACGCGTTGTCGATGCCGTTGAAGTGCCACACGCCGGCGATGTCCCGCCACCCGTCGACCCACTCGGCCAGGCTGGCCGCGCGTGGGCGCAGTGCGTTGGCAGGCCCGTAGAGGTAGCTGAGCCCGAGCTCGGTCGGGAAGTCGATCCGCAACCCGTCGAGCGGTCCGATGCCCTCGATACCCCAGTTCGTCGGGTACGCCACCGGGTAGTCGGGCATCGGGAAGTGCAGGTAGTGCTCGAGCACGGTGCGGACCCGGCCCGGCAGCTCGGCCTGCATCCACTCGACGATCAGCCGGTCCCGGTAGTTCTCGAGCGGCAGCACGGGCACCGTTGCGGTCATCGGGCGCGGCACCCCACCGCACCGGGCACAACTCGCGTCCACCAGCGTCTGGGCGGAGGTGAAGCTGCCGCACGGCTCGCAGGACAGGCCGTTGGCGCCACTGCCGCAGTTCGCGCACTTGCCGACCACGTACGAGTGGTGCAGCGTACGGCCGCAGTCGGCGCACTGGTGCAGGGTGACCTCGCGCATCGGCAGCGTGCCGTTGGTGACGAGCTCACTGAGCATCCGCGCGATCGCGCTGCGGTACGCCGTCGTCTGCGGGTCGAGGAAGGCGTCGTACCCGATCCCCGCCAGTTCGAAGGCACCGGTGATCTGCGCCCGGAACTTGGCGATCATCTCGTGTACGTCCATGCCGAGGTTCTCCGCCTTGGTGAGGACGTAGTTCGGGTGCACGTCGATGCCGGCGAGCGTGAGGACCCGCTCGCCACGCAGCCGGGCGGCGCGGGCGGCGATGTCCGCCGCCAGGAACGGTCCGGAGAGGTGGCCGATGTGCAGCGGTCCGTTGACGGTCGGCTGCGGAATGACGATGACAGTCAGGCCGCTTGGCTGGTCGGTCACCCGGTCCTCCCCTCGAGCACCCGCGTCCCGCCCGCGTGCCCGGCAGGTGCCGCGTGCTCGGTAGATCACGTGAATGATCGGTAGACCACGTGAATGTAGGCGACGTGACGCCACCGGGCAATCGTCCTGCGGTGGCGACACATTGGCGTGGGTACACACTCCGATGGCCCACTTCGGCGACGGTCGGTACGCCGGTCGCGGGCCCGAGCGCCAGTTGTGCCGAATGGCCCAAGACGGGCTGCTTGCGGATGGCGCAGGAAGTGGTGATCCACCGCCTCCGGGCACAGCGCCGTGGCTGTCGTCGCCGGCCGGCGGCCCGCGCTGACCGGCATACCGGTGGGTGGCGTACCGAATTGACTTATGTCGACGCATGACCCAGCGGCGTTCCGGAACAGCACCGGCCGCGGGCTCGGTACGCGACTCCGCCGCCGGGGCCTGCCGGGTCGCGACGGAACCGCCATTGGCCGGCGTGACTGGGCCGGCGGTGGCGACCGGGGCGGGTGTCCTGACCGAAGTATTGGTGGGCGTGGCCGGGTGGTGGCCGCGGTCCCGGTCCCCCGCGAGGCCGATGTCGATCCACCGGCCCGCTCGGCGTCCTGGACGGATCGGGGTATCAAACTCCCGGAAAGACTGGCAGGCTGGGCTCGCCGGGCAACCTATGGTTGTCAACCGCTGGGATCGTCGAGGCGCTTTCCCGGCCGTACGACAATGGCAATCGAGGCGGTGGTGGTGTGACTAGCGGCGCTGCGCAACCCGAGGCGGGACACGCCGGAGTGGTCCAGACGTTCCGCGAGATGCCGGCAGCGGCGCGGTTCGCGCTGCTCGGGGTGTTCGTCAACCAGCTGGGCGCGTTCCTGCAGCTGTTCCTCGTGCTGTACCTCGTCCACCGCGACTTCACCGCCCAGCAGGCGGGCGTCGCGTTGGGCGCGTACGCGGTGGGTGCGATCGTGGGCACCCTGTTCGGCGGTGGGCTCTCCGACCGGCTCGGTCCACGGTGGACGATCATCGTGGCGATGGGCTGCGCGGCCGTGTTCACGCTGTCGGTGACCGCGCTCAGCAACTTCACCGCGATCGTCATCGCGGTGGCGCTCGCCGGCGCGATGACGCAGGCCGGCCGGCCGGCGGTGTCTGCCCTGCTGTTCGGGCTCATGCCGGCGTCCCGCCAGGTGATGACGTTCGCGATGTACCGGACCGCGCTCAACGCCGGGATGATCGCCGGCCCGCTGGTTGCCACCTGGTTGAGCACCATCGAGTGGAACCTGGTGTTCTGGTTCGACGCGGCGACGACGCTGGCCTACTGCGCGATCGCGGCGTTCCTGCTGCCGGCCGACCACGTCGCCGAGCACAGCGACAAGCCGGCCGACGCCGCCGATGCCGAGCCGAAGCGCAGGTACTTCGTGGTGCTGCGCGACCGGAAGTACACCGCGTACCTGTCGCTGATGCTCGCGAACGGCCTCGTACACGTGCAGTACTTCGCCGTGCTACCGATCATGTTGGCGGGTGCCGGGTACGCCACGTGGGCGTACGGCACGGCGACCGCCATCTCCGCGGTGATCGTCGTCGGCTGCGAGCTGATCGTCACGCGCACCACCCAGACGTGGCCGATCTGGTCGGCCGTGATCGCCGGCTGGATCCTGCTCGTGGTGGGGCGCGGGGCATTCGGCTTGCCCGGCGGGTACGCCATCGTGATCATCGGTACCGTGATCGCGGCCGTCGGCCAGATCGTGGGCGGCCCGTCGGCCTTCTCCTACCCGGCCAAGGTGGCGCCACCGGGCGTCACGGGCCGGTACCTCGGCAGCGCCCACGCGACGTTCCAGCTCGGGTACGCGATCGGCCCGATCGTCGGCGTACTGCTCTGGAACCACCTCGGCCACTGGTTCTGGGCGCTGTGTTTCGCCTTCGGCATGGTGATGGTCGTACCGGGCATCTGGGGCATGCGGCAGACCGGGCAACCGGCCGCGCCGACCTCCCCGGCGGCGCCGCCGGCGGCACCGGCCGCGACCACCGATGAGCTGAGCACCGCGAGCTGAGCAGGAGGCAACACATTCGTATGGACAGCGACATCCCCCGTCCATTGATCCTCGTCGGCTACGCGGGCTCCGTCCTGGGTGAGCTGGCCAAGTTCCTGCCCGACCGGTCGGTGGTCTTCGTCGAGGAGTCGGACGTCATCCGCAAGCGGTCGCTGCAGAACGCCACCGCGACGGACCTGCCGACCCTCCGCGCGGTGATCGAGTGGGAGTACCAGCTGGACGGTGCGGCGGACTGCTTCTACCACCGGTACCGCGACCTGGATCCGGCGGCCGTGGTACCGATCTCCGACTACGGGGTGCCCTTCGCGGGCCGGCTCGCCGAGCGGTACGGCGTCCGCGGTGCCGGGTACGGGGCCGCCATCCTGCTCCGCGACAAGCACCTGCTGCGCCAGGTCGCCGCGGCGGCCGGGATCGCCAACCCGGAGTCGATTGTGGTCACCGGGCCGGAGCAGGTGAAGGCGTTCATGGCGGACGTCGACGGCCCGATCGTGGTCAAGCCGGCGAACCGGCGGGCATCCGTCGGCACCAAGATCGTGTCTGACCCGAGCGACATCGAGGCGTCCTGGGTGGAGTGCCTCGACCAGGACGAGGGTGCCTTCGCGCCGGACGGGATGCCGGTACGCATGCTGGCCGAGCGCTTCGTCCGGGGCCCCGAGTTCAGCGTCGAGATGATGCGCGTCGACGGTCAGTCCGTGTACGGCGGAGTCACCCGCAAGTTCCTGTTCGCCGGCCCGCGTCCGGTGGAGGAGGGGCACCTGCACCCCGCGGACATCGCAGCGGAGCTGACCCAGCGGCTGGTCGCCGGCACCACCCGGGTGCTTGACGCGGTGGGCATGGACAGCGGGTTCGTGCATTGCGAATGGATCGTCGAGGACGGCCTGCCGTACCTGGTCGAGTGTGCCGGCCGGATGGCCGGTGACGGGATCATCGAGCTTGCCCGGCAGGCCTGGGAGTACGACTTCGTCGAGCAGTTCTACCGGATCATGCAGGGCCTGCCGCCGACCGAGGAGCTGCCGGCGGCCCCGAGCCGAGCCTCGGCCGCCTGGTTGCCGTATGCCGAGCCCGGCACGGTGGAGAGCGTTGCCGGCGTCGACGAGGCGCGGGCAGTGCCGGGCGTCCATACCTGCGCGGTCAGCGTGGCGCCGGGCCAGGAGATTCACGAGCTGCGCAGCTCGTGGGACCGCGTCGGCATGGTGATCACCGTGGCGGCGACCACGGCGGAGGCGCTGGCCAACGCCCGGCGCGCGGCCGAGCTCCTCACGATCACGGTACGGCCGGCGCCGTAGCGGTCAGCTCGGTTCGTTGCTCTGCTCGATCGTCTGCGGCCCGACGGTCTGGTCCTCGAAGCCGCCGCCGCTCGTCACGGTTGCCGCGAGCGCCGGAGCGACCGGGCCATCGCCGGCGTCGGCGGGTCGGGGGTCACTACTGCCGAGCTGTCGCCGATAGTCTCGGTACCCGATGGAGGGAGCGGGCATGGCGGCGCGGGAGCTCTTTGCCGAACTGGCCGCCGAGCTGGTCCGCCGGCCCGAGGTGTCGTTGGGCCGGGCTCTGCAGAACGAGGTACTGAAGGTCGACGACAAGATCTTCGCCTTCGTACGCGAGGACCATCTGGTCGTCAAGCTGCCGGCCACCCAGGCGACGGGACTCGTCGACGCGGGTGACGCGGCGCCCTTCGAATCCGGCGGCCGGGTGATGAAGGAGTGGGTCGCGGTACCCCCGGCTCCGCGCGAGTGCTGGCGGCAGCTGCTGGGTGACGCGCTCTCGTACGTGGGCGGCGAGTAGCCCGCGGCTCTCCCGGTGGTCGGCACCCGGCTGTGCCTGAGCTGGCCGGTGTTCTTCCCGTAGCTGCCGAGGCTTTGGGTGCTCATCGAGGCTGTTGATATCGGGAAGCTACGCATATTAGGTGGCAATCCTGGTTACCACGACCTTGGAGGCGTCCGGCATCGTGCCGGGCAGTCGCGAGCGGGGGACCGCCGCCTGACAGGCGTACCGCCACCGGCGTCGGCGCTCGCACCACTAGCAAGGGAGATACGCCATGGCAAGGGGCAAAGAATGGGCCCTTGGCACGATGGTCTTTGGGGCCACGATGATGCTCGTTATCGGCGTCTTCCAGTTCTTCCAGGGGCTGGCCGCGGCGATCCGCGGGGGGTTCTTCGTCGTCATGCCGGGCTACGCGTACCCGGTCAACACGACGACCTGGGGCTGGATCCACATGGTGCTTGGCGTGATCCTCGTCCTGACCGGGTTGGCGCTGTACTCCGGTGCGCTGTGGGCGCGGGTCGCGGGCATCACGTTCGTGGCCCTGTCGGCCATCGCAAACTTCTTTTTCCTGCCGTACTACCCGCTGTGGTCTTTCTTGATCATTGTGGCTGACATCGCGATCATCTGGGCCATCGCCACAGCAGGCCGCCCTGCGTACGCCGAGGCGCCAAGTGGATACCTGCCGCAGCACACAGGTGCCCAGCCGACGCAGGACAGGCAACAGTGGCCAGCCAACGTCGCAGCCGGCCGAGGCTGGACGGGCGAGCCGCCGAAGGCACCGTCTGAGCGGATGTCGCCGCAGGAACGGGCCCAGCGGGAGCGGGCGCAGCAAGCGG
>JAEHDK010000312.1 GCA_016880465.1 Micromonosporaceae bacterium | reverse complement strand
GTCGGCCGGCGCCGGCGCGGTCGGTAGCTGGACGGTCGCCCGCAGACCGGGTGCCGCGTCGCCGAGGGTGATCGCACCGCCGTGCAGCCGCACCAGCTCCCGGACGATAGCGAGGCCCAGCCCCGCCCCCTCGGTACCGCCGGCCGCCGTCTCCCGCGCCCGGGCGTCGTCGAGCCGGGTGAACCGGTCGAAGACCCGCAGCCGGTCCGCCGGCGCGATCCCCGGCCCGTCGTCGGTGACCGTCACCCGGGCCTGGTCCCCGGCCGGCGCCACGGCCAGGGTGACCGCGCTGTGCGCGTGCCGGACCGCGTTGCTCGCCAGGTTGGCGACGATCCGGCGCAGCCCGTCCGGGTCGCCCACTGTCCACAGTGGCCGTCCATCGAGGACGGTGAGCCGGACGCGGGCATCCGGGTACCCGGCCGCCACGTCGCGCAGCACCCCGCCCAGCTCCACCGGCTCGCGCCGGCGCAGCCGCGGGTCGGCCCCGTCGGCCCGGGCGAGCAGCAACAGGTCCTCGACCAACCGGGCCAGCCGGTCGACCTCCAGCAGCAGGTCCGCCGTGGCCAGCGGGTCGCCGACCCGTTCGGCGACCTCCAGCTGCGTACGCAGGCTCGCGATCGGGCTGCGCAGCTCGTGTGCGGCGTCGCCGACGAAGGCCCGCTGGCGCTCCCGCGCGGCCTCGAGCCGGTCGAGCATCCCGTTCAGCGTGACGGCGAGCCGGTGCACCTCGTCGTCCCCCTCGGGCACCGGCAGGCGGCGCGTCCGGGCCGCACCGGTGATCTCCTCGGCGCCGCGCCGCAGCCCCTCGACCGGGCGCAGTGTCCAGCCGACCACCCGCCAGGCGAGCAGGGCCAAGATCCCCAACAACAGGGGGTACGCGAGGAGCAGCGCAGTGCGTACCGTGCGCACGCTGTTCTCGACCTCGCGGGCCGGCACCGCGACGACCACGGTGCGCGGCTCGTCGGGCGGGCCGGCCGGCAGGGCGAGGACGCGCAGCGGCCCGTCCAGCCCACCACGGGTACCGTCGACGGTCACCACGGCGCCGGACCGCGCGGCGACCAGCTCGGCCGGTCGCAGGAGGGGGACCAGCCGGTCGGCGCCCACCGAGGCGGCCCGGATCTGCCCGCTCCCGTCGAGCACCTGGACGACCTGGGTGCCCGCGGTCGGCACCGGGTCGGCGAGCTGCCCCTCGTCGATCAGCGCGGCGACGTCCGCCGCGGTACGCCGGCCGCTGTCGTCGAGGCTGCGCTCGAGCACCAGGTGCAGTACGCCGACGAGCACGAACCCGCCGAGCGCCAGCCCCAGCGCCAGCCCGGTGGTGCCGATGAGCACCAGCCGACCGCGCAGCGAGAACCGGCGAAACCAGCCCACGTCAGCCTCGCGACTCGAGCCGGTACCCGGCCCCGCGCACGGTCTGCAGACAACGGCGGTCGAACGGCACATCGATCTTGCGGCGCAGGTACCCGACGTAGACCTCGACCACGTTGGGATCGAGATCGGCCGCGGCATCCCAGACGTGGTCCAGCAACTCGATCTTGGTGACCACCTGGTCGGCATGGCGCATCAGGTACTCGAGCAGCGCGAACTCCCGCGCGGTCAGGGTGATCTCGGTCTCCTCGCGGGTTACCCGCCGGGTCGCCGGATCGAGGCTGAGCGAGCCGGCGGCGAGGATCGCGGGCCGCTCGGGCGCGCCGCGGCGCAGCAGCGCCCGCAGCTTCGCCAGCAGCACCACGAACGAGAACGGCTTGGTCAGGTAGTCGTCGGCGCCGGCGTCCAACCCGTCCGCCTGGTCGTACTCGCCGTCCTTGGCCGAGAGCATGAGCACCGGCACCCAGTGCCCCTCGTCGCGCAGGGCCCGGACGACCCGGTACCCGGACAGGCCGGGCAGCATGATGTCGAGGACCACCGCGTCGTACTCGCCGTGGCGTGCGGCCTCCAGACCGCTCGGCCCGTCCGCGGCCAGGTCGACGGCGTAGCCCTCGGCGGACAGCCCGCGCTGCAGCGCCCGGGCGAGCCGGGCCTCGTCCTCCACCACGAGCACGCGCATGCGACAAGAGTGACAGATCTCGTCGGCGTACCCTGAAAGCTCTCAGCAGCGGCACAGGTGGGGCGCCGCACGATGGTGGGCAGCCGATATCTAACTGGAGGTCTACCGATGTCCGTCCTGGCGTCCCGACCGTCGCTGCGCTGGGCGGTTCCGCTCGGCGTGGCCGTCGCCGTCTTCGGCGTAGCCGCCGGCGCCACCGCGCTGCGTGCCTCGGCCGAACCGAGCCTGCCCAGCCGCAGCGCCGCCCAGTTGCTCGTCGATGTGCAGACCGCGAAGCTCGATGCCCTGTCCGGTACCGTCGTCCAGCGGGCCGACCTGGGTCTGCCGGCGATCCCCGGCCGGATCGGTGGCTCGGGTAGCGCCTCGCTCACGTCTCTCATCAGCGGCTCGCACACGCTGCGGGTCTGGTACGCCGGCCCGGAGAAGGTCCGCCTCGCCCTGCTCGGCACGCTGGGCGAGTCGGACATCATCCGCAACGGCCCCGACCTGTGGATCTGGTCGAGCGGCGAGAAGAAGGCGCAGCACAAGACGCTGCCGCCGGGCGCGGCCACGCACGACCCGAGCGACGTGACCGGCCTGCTGCCGACCACACCGCAGGAGGCGGCTGACAAGATCCTCGCCGCGCTCGACCCGAGTACGGTGGTCTCCACGGCGGGTACCGCCAAGGTCGCCAACCGGGCCGTCTACGAGCTGGTCCTGGCGCCGCGCGACGCCACGTCGCTGGTCAGTCAGGTCCGGCTCGCGATCGACGGCACCGAGCACGTGCCGCTGCGGGTCCAGGTGTACGCCAAGGGCTCCACGTCACCCGCCTTCGAGATCGGGTTCCAGCAGGTCAGCTTCGACCGGCCCGGTGACGAGAACTTCCAGTTCACACCGCCGCCCGGGACGACCGTGGACGAGGACAAGCCGGACGGCAGCGCGAAGTCCGGCCCGCCCGCCAGGCCCGGCGACGCACCCGAGCCCGGCGACGCACCAAAGTCCGACGGCGGCATGAAGTTCTCGGTGGATCGGCCCGACATGGCCAAGCCGGACGCGAGCGGGATCGCGCCACAGAGCACGGTGGTCGGCTCGGCCTGGACGATGGTGTTCGTCGCCCGCGTACCGCAGGACGCCAGGTCCGGCAACGGCAACCCGCTCGGTGCCTTCCTCACCACGCTGCCGCACGTCAGCGGCTCGTGGGGTAGCGGCCAGATCCTGCGGTCGAAGCTGTTCACCGCGCTGCTGACCGATGACGGCCGGCTGCTCGTCGGCGCGGTCACCGCGGACCGGCTGTTCCAGGTGGCCGCCGACCCCGCGGCGGCACTCAAGTGACACCCGACGGTCCGGCCATCGAGACCGAGGGCCTGACCAAGCGGTTCCGGTCGGGTCAGGTGGCGGTCAACGCCATCGACCTGGCCGTACCGCGGGGCTCGGTCTACGGGTTCCTCGGCCCGAACGGCTCGGGGAAGACCACCACCATCCGGCTCCTACTCGGTCTGATCCGGCCCACCGCGGGCCGGCACACGATCCTCGGCGCCCGGCTGCCCGAGGGGGCCGGCACCGCACTCCCGCGCGTCGGGTCGCTCGTGGAGGGGCCGGCGTTCCACCCGTACCTGTCCGGCCGCGCCAATCTGCACCGGCTCGACGCGGCCGACCGGACGGTGGACCCGCGTACCGCGACGGCCCGCATCGACGCGGCGCTCGACCGGGTCGGCCTGCTCGCCGCGGCGGGCAAGCGGTACCGCGCCTACTCGTTGGGCATGCGGCAGCGGCTCGCCATCGCACAGACCCTGCTGCGACCCCGCGAGCTACTGATCCTCGACGAGCCGACGAACGGGCTCGACCCGCAGGGGACGCGGGAGGTCCGCGGGTTGCTGGGCGCGCTGGCCGCCGCGGGTACGACCGTCCTGCTCTCGACGCACCTGCTGTCCGAAGTGGAGCAGATCTGTACCCATGTCGGCGTCATGCACCTGGGCCGGCTGGTCGCGCAGGACTCGCTGGCGGCGCTGCGCGCCCGTACGGCGCCCCGGATCGAGGTACAGACCCGGCAGCCGGCGGCCGCGGCCGGTGTCCTCACCGCGCTCGGGCTGGCCGACGTGGTGGCGGGTACCCAGACCGCGACGGCACTGGCCGGCGATGTCGAGCCGGAGAAGGTGGTCGCCGCGCTGGTCGCCGAGGCGGTGCCGGTACGCGGGTTCGCCGTCGTCGCGGCCGACCTGGAGGAGACGTTCGTATCACTCACCGGGGAGGGCTTCGATGTCAGTGGCTGATTCGCTGCCCGCGACCGGACTGCCGATCGGAGTGCCCGCCGCGCTCGCACCGCGCCGGTTCGGCACCCGGTTCTTCCGTTCCGAGCTGTGGCTCATCTTCGGCCGGCGGCGCAACTGGGCCGGCGGGCTCGTGCTGGCCTCGGTACCGATCATCCTCGCGATCGCGGTGAAGGTGAGCGAACCGCAGCCGGGCGACGGCCCGGACTTCATCAGTCAGATCACCGGCAACGGGCTGTTCGTCGCGCTCGCCGCCCTGGTGTTGGAGCTGCCCTTGTTCCTGCCGCTCGCGGTCGGCGCGATCGCGGGGGACGCCGTGGCCGGCGAGGCCAATCTGGGCACGCTGCGGTACCTGCTGGCGGTGCCCGTACACCGGACCCGCCTGTTGCTCGTGAAGTTCGGCGCGATCACCGTGTTCGCGTTCACGGCCGTCGCGCTGGTCGCGGTCGTCGGTTCGGTCATCGGGCTGGTGCTGTTCGGCGGCGGTCCACTCACCACGCTGTCCGGTAGCCAGCTCCCGTTCGCCGAGGGCCTGTGGCGGCTGCTGCTCGTCTGCCTGTACATGACCGCGTGCCTCGCGGCGCTCGGGGCGATCGGGATGTTCGTCTCGACGCTCACCGAACAGCCGATCGGGGCGACGATCGCGATCGTCATGCTGGCCATCGTGAGCCAGATCCTGGACTCGATCCCGCAGCTGTCCGCGATCCACGAGTACCTGCCCACGCACTACTGGCTCGCGTTCGGCGACCTGCTCCGCGATCCGATCGCCACCGGCCAGATCGGCAACGGGCTCGGTCTCGCGTGGACGTACACGGTGGTGTTCCTCGCGGCGGCCTGGGCGCGGTTCGCCAGCCGGGACGTGTCGAGCTGACTTTCCTCCGGCACAGGAACCGGCGGGCCCACGCACGGCACCCGAGGGGGGTGGCCGAAGCCCGCCCGTGGCAATACCCTTCGGTAACACCGCAGACACGCGGCCGCGGTCACGCGTGCAGGAGGCGACTGATCATGGGCCTGGAAACCCCCTATACCTCGATTCCCGACATGTTCCTCCAGCGGGTGGCGGCCACGCCGGACCGCGACGCGCTCGGCTTCCCGACACCAGACGGCGGCGTCCGGTGGATCACCTGGGCACAGGTCGCCGAGCGGGCCAAGGCGATCGCGGCCGGCCTGCGTGGCCTGGGCATCGACAGCGAAGACCGGGTCGCGATCCTCGCCACCACCCGGGTGGAGTGGATCCTCGCCGACCTCGGCATCATGTGCGCGGGCGGCGCGACGACCACGGTCTACCCGACGACCGAGGCCGAGGACGCCGCGTACATCGTGCGCGACTCCGGGTCACGGATCCTCGTCGCGGACAACCCCGAGCAGGCTACCAAGATCGACGGCGTCGAGCTGCCCGACCTCACCCATGTCGTCCTGCTCGACGGTGAGCCGAACTCGGGCGCGGCGGTACCCCAGCTGACCCTCGCGGACCTGGAGCGGATCGGGGCCGAGACGCTCGCGACCGAGCCGGACCTGATCGAGACGACCGTCGCCGAGATCCGGCCGGACCAGCTCGCCACGCTCATCTACACCTCGGGTACCACCGGCCGGCCGAAGGGCGTCGAGCTCCGGCACGCCGGTTGGTGCTGGGAGGCTGTCGCGCAGGCCGAGCTGGACCTGCTGCTGCCGACCGACCTGCAGTACCTGTGGCTACCGCTGTCGCACTCGTTCGGCAAGACGCTCCTGTGTGGACTGATGCACGTCGGCCTGCCGACCTATGTGGACGGCCGGGCCGACAAGCTCGTGGAGAACCTGGCGAAGATCCAGCCCACGCTCATGTGCGCGGCGCCGCGGGTGTTCGAGAAGGTCTACAACCGGACGGTCACGAGTGGCACCGGGGCCGGCGGCCTGAAGGCGAAGATCTTCACCTGGGCGGTCCGGGTCGGCCGCGAGAAGGTGGCACTGGAGCAGGCCGGCAAGCCGGTCCCGAGCGGCCTGCAGCGCAAGTACAACCTCGCGACCAAGCTGGTGTTCTCGAAGCTCCAGGCCCGGCTCGGCGGGCGGATCCGGGTGCTCGTCTCGGGCGCCGCGCCGCTGTCGAAGGACATCGCGGAGTTCTTCGCCGCGGCCGGCCTGCCGATCATGGAGGGCTACGGCCTCACCGAGACGAGCGCCGGCAACTTCGTGAACAAGCCGGACCACCTGAAGATAGGCACCGTCGGCCAGCACATGGGCGACCTGGAGTGCCGGATCGACACCGACGGTGAGATCCTGCTGCGCGGTACGCCGGTCATGCGGGGTTACCACAACCTGCCCGAGGAGACCGCGGCGGCCTTCACGCCGGACGGGTTCTTCCGCACCGGCGACATCGGCGAGCTGGACGAGGAGGGCTTCCTGCGCATCACCGACCGGAAGAAGGACCTGATCAAGACGTCCGGCGGCAAGTACGTGGCCCCGTCCCACATCGAGGGCATCTTCAAGTCGGTCTGCCCGTACACGTCGCAGGCGGTCGTCGTCGGCCAGGCGCGCAACTACTGCACGATGCTCGTCACGCTCGACCCGGACGCCATCGTCAGCTGGGCCGCCGGTACCCCGCTCGCCGGCCGGCCGTACGCCGAGATCGTCACCTCGCCCGAGGCCGAGGCCATGGTCGCCGGGTACGTCCAGGAGCTCAACGAGAAGCTCAACCGCTGGGAGACCATCAAGAAGTTCGTGATCCTGCCACGCGACCTGACCGTCGAGGACGGCGAGATGACGCCGTCGCTCAAGATCAAGCGACGGGTCGTGGAGGACACCTTCGCCGCGCAGGTCGAGCGGATGTACGAGGGTGCCGTGGTGGGCCGTTAGTGGTCGTGCCGGGCCGCCTCGCGCAGGGCGAGGCGGGCCTCGGCATAGCGCAGCATCTCGAAGCCGACGAGCCCGACCAACGCGGCGGCCAGCAGGGCCAGCGCGCCGAGCGCGGGCAGCCTCGCGGCGAGCGGAACCACCGCGATCAGCACGATCATGGCCACGACCCGGGGCCGGCTCAGGGTCGCGGTGGTCCGCAACCGGAAGCCGAGGTCGCCCAGCAGGTAGAGCACCACGCCGCCGTACATCGCGTACAGCGGCACGCCGCGCAGCGGATCCGACAGCCGGTGACCGCTGGCCCCGCCCACGTAGTTGAGCACCCGGCTCATGCCCAGCGACAACAGGATGATCCCGGCCACCATCGGCAGGTGCAGGTAGGTGTACGCGTCCCGGGCGAGCGCCGCCCGGGCGGCGCCGAACGCCTGGTGCAGCACCCGCTCGGCGTGCAGGGCCGCGACGTCGAAGTACGCCCACCACAGGGCGGCGGTCACCGCGATACCGAGCACGGCACCGACCACCACCGGCCAGGAGATCGGCAGCGGGCCGACCCCGACACCGATCGCGACCACCGACTCGCCGAGCGCGATGATAATGATCAAGCTGTGCCGCTCGGCCCAGTGTGCGGCGGAGTTGACCCGCGCCCCGGCGGCACCGAGCAGGTAGCTGCCGCCGTAGTCCAGGACGAGGGCCGCGGCCCAGAGCGCGGTGCGCAGCGACTCGTGGTCGTCCAGCGCGGCGGCGAACAGGACGGTCACGCCGCACGCCATCGGCAGCGCGGCCCGGACGACCTGCCCGCGCAGCAGCAGCTCGCCGCGCGAGGCGTGCCAGTAGACGAGCAGGTTCAGTATGCGGACGACGGCGTAGCAGGCCACGAACACGACCGGGCCGCCCAGCCCGTCTAGCTGGTCGTCGAACGCCTCCGGAATCGTCAGCGCGGCCACGAACATCGTCGCGATGACGCCGAACAGCGCCAGCCGGGCGACCCCCTCGTCGGCGCGTACGGTGTTGCCGAGCCAGGCGAAGCTGGACCACGCCCACCACAGCACGGCCAGCACCAGCAGGCCGCGCAGCACGCCGTGGCCGGGGATGCCGGGCACCCCCTCCATCACCGCGCTCACCTGGGTGAAGGCGTAGACGAAGACCAGGTCGAAGAAGAGCTCGAGCGGGGTGACCCGGGCGCCCTCACTCATCTCCACCAGCCGCCCGCGCGGGCGGGCCTGGCCGCTGCTCACCACGGCGCAATTATCGCAAATCGGACGCGACGCCCGCTCCGACTACGCGATGATCGCCGGTTCCGTCCACGATGGACGGTGGGTGCGGTCCAGATCGTACCGGGCCGCAGCGATCCGGTGCACCGCCTCGACGAGATCGGCCGGCGGCAGGGTGTACGGCAGGCGCAGGAAGCGTTCCAGGGTGCCGTCGACGCCGAACCGCGGTCCGGGCGCGAGCCGTACGCCCAGCTCCTCCGCCGCCCGGGCGAGCGCGCTGGACACCGGCGCATCGAGCTCCGCCCAGAGCGTCACGCCGCCGGCCGGCAGCACGAACCGCCAGTCGGGCAGCTCCACCCGCAGCGCCGCGGCGAGCGTGTCGCGGTGCACGGTCAGCTCGGCGCGCCGGGCCGGCACGACCTCGGCGGCCATCCGCAGCAGCCGGACCGCGACGAGCTGTTCGAGGACCGGGCTGGCCATGTCCACCCCGACCCGGATCGCGGCGAGCCGCTGCACGGTCGGGGCGCCGGCGCGGACCCAGCCGATCCGCAGCCCACCCCAGTACGGCTTGCTCATGCCGCCGATCG
>JAEHDK010000311.1 GCA_016880465.1 Micromonosporaceae bacterium | reverse complement strand
TCCGTCTCCGGCTTCACCCACCCGGCTCGTGGCACGGGCGAAGAATAACATCGCTGTAGTTCTAAGTAAACGGTATTGGGCCTAGACCAGGCCTAGACCTCGTCGACCAGGTCCGCCACGGAGGCCACGACGCGGGACGGCCGGAAGGGGTAACGCTCCACGTCGGCCCGGGTGCTGATGCCGGTCAGCACCAGGATCGTCGCCAGGCCGGCCTCCAGGCCGCACAGCACGTCGGTGTCCATCCGGTCCCCGACCATCGCGGTCGCCTCCGAGTGCGCCCCGATCTGGTTGAGCGCCGAGCGCATCATCATCGGGTTGGGCTTGCCGACGAAGTACGGCTCGACCCCGGTCGCCTTCGAGATCAGCGCGGCCACCGATCCCGCGGCCGGCAGCGCCCCCTCGCTGGACGGCCCGGTGACGTCCGGGTTGGTACAGATGAACCGTGCGCCTTCGTTGATCAACCGGATGGCCCGGGTGATCGCCTCGAAGCTGTACGTCCGGGTCTCGCCGAGCACCACGTAGTCGGGCTCGGCGTCGGTCAGGACGTACCCGGTCTCGTGCAGCGCGGTCGTCAGCCCGGCCTCGCCGAGCACGAAGGCGGTGCCGTCCGGCCGCTGGTCGTCCAGGAACTGCGCGGTCGCGAGGGCGGACGTCCAGATCGCCGGCTCCGGTACGTCGATACCTATCCGTACCAGCCGGGCGTGCAGGTCCCGGGGCGTGTACATCGAGTTGTTGGTGAGTACCAGGAACGGGCGCTCGGAGCTGCGCAGCCGGCCGATGAACTCGGGTGCGCCGGGTATCGGGCGCCCCTCGTGCACGAGTACGCCGTCCATGTCGGTGAGCCAGGAGGCGATCGGCTTACGCCGCGGCATCACGACCCCCGCGGCCGGCAGCAGCCGACCGGGCAGGTGTCCCAGACGGGCACCGCGCCGAGCCGGCCGGCCGGGCCGGTGCCGGCGAGCCGTTCCTGTACCAGCCGGCGCACCATCGCCGCGAACCGCGGGTCGGCGCCCGGCGTCGCGGCGCGCGCGAACCGCAGGCCCAGCTGCTTCGCGGTGGCGGCCGCTTCGGTGTCGAGGTCCCAGATCACCTCCAGGTGGTCGGAGATGAACCCGATCGGGCTCACCACCACCGCCTTCGTACCGGCGCCGGCCAGCGCGGCCAGGTGGTCGTTGACGTCCGGCTCCAGCCAGGCGACGCGGGGCGGGCCGGACCGGCTCTGCCAGACGAGGTCCCAGCCCAGACCCGGCGCCGCCGCGGCCGCCACGAGCCCGGCCGCCTCCCGCAGCTGGGCCTCGTACCGGCCACCGTGCGGCCCGGCCGTGGCGGCCATCGAGGCCGGGATCGAGTGCGCGGTGAACACCAGCCGATCTGCGTCCACAGCGGACACCGCGGCCCGTACGGCGTCCGCGTGCGGTGCCAGGAAGCCGGGATCGTCGTGGTAGTGCCGGATCTTGTCGATCACCGGCGGGTCGCCGCCCGGCGTCGCCCGGGCGTTCGCGATGTCATCCAGGTACTGCCGGCACGACGAGTACGAACCGTACGGGCTCGTGACGAACGCGAGAGCACGGCGGACTCCGTCCCGGTGCATGGTCGCCACCGTGTCGTCCAGCAACGGATGCCAGTTGCGGTTGCCCCAGTACACCGGAAGATCAATGCCCGCGACGGTGAACTCGGCGCGCACCGCGTCGAGCAGCTCCCGGCACTGGGCGTTGATCGGCGACACGCCGCCGAGGCTCAGGTAGTGCTCGGCGACCTCGGCGAGCCGCTCGGGCGGCACCCCGCGCCCGCGGGTCACGTTGGCCAGGAACGGCAGCACATCCTCCGGCCGCTCCGGACCGCCGAACGAGACCAGCAGGAACGCGTCGTACCGCACCCAACGAGCGTAGTGAACGACGTCAGCCGAGTGCGTGGTAGCCGCCGTCAACGTGGACGATCTCGCCGGTGGTGGCCGGGAACCAGTCGGACAGCAGCATCAGGCAGGCCTTCGCGGCCGGGTCCTGGTCGGTGAGGTTCCAGCCGAGCGGCGCCTTCGTGGGCCACGCGTCCTCGAACTCGGTGAAGCCGGGTATCGACCTCGCGGCCATCGTCCGCAGCGGCCCGGCCGACACCAGGTTCACCCGGATCCCCTTTTGACCCAGGTAGCTCGCGAGGTACCGGTTCGCCGACTCCAGACCCGCCTTGGCCACGCCCATCCAGTCGTACACCGGCCACGCCCTGGTGGCGTCGAAGGTGAGTCCGACGATCCCCGAGCCCGGACCGAGCAGCGGCAGGCAGGCCACCGCGAGCGCCTGGTACGAGTACGTCGAGACGTGCAGCGCCTTCGACACGTCCTCCCAGGGCGCGTCGAGGAACTGGCCGCCGAGACAGCTCTGCGGGGCGTTCGCGATCGCGTGTACGACGCCGTCGAGCCCGTCCACGTACCCGCGGACCCGGTCCGCGAGGGCCGCAAGGTGCTCGGGGCTCGTCACGTCGAGCTCGATAACCGGCGCCTGCGCGGGCAGCCGCTTGGCGATCCGCTCGACCAGCGACAACCGGCCGAAGCCGGTGAGCACCACCGTCGCGCCCTGCTCCTGCGCGATCCGCGCCACCGAGAAGGCGATCGACTGGTCGGTCAGCACGCCGGTGACGAGCAACCGCTTCCCCGCGAAGAGCCCTGGCATCCGTACTCCTGTCGTATGGTTAGTGACCCATGCCCAGGCCGCCGTCGACCGGGATGACCGCGCCCGAGACGTACGCCGCGGCGTCGCTCGCCAGCCAGGTGACCACGCTGGCCACCTCGTCGACGCTGGCGAACCGGCCGGCCGGGATCGACGAGCGGATCTGCGCCTTGCGGTCCTCGGGCAGCGCCGCCGTCATGTCGGTCTCGATGTACCCGGGCGCGACCACGTTGGCCGTGATGTTGCGACCGCCGAGCTCGCGGGTGATCGACCTGGCGAGCCCGACCAGCCCTGCCTTGCTGGCGGCGTAGTTCGCCTGGCCGGATCCGCCGGAGAGCCCGACCACCGAGGAGATGAAGATCATGCGGCCCCACCGGGCGCGGAGCATCTTGGTCGTCGCCCGCTTCGCGCACCGCCAGGCACCGCCGAGGTTGGTGTCGACAACCCGACCGAACTGGTCCTCGGTCATCCGGACGAGCAGCGTGTCGTCGGTGACGCCGGCGTTCGCCACCAGGATCTCGACCGGCCCCAGCTCCGCCTCGACCGCGGCGAACGCCGCGTCGACCGCGGCCGGATCGGTGATGTCGCAGCTGACGCCGAAGAGTCCCGGCGCCGCTCCGCTGCCCCGGTGGGTCACCGCGACGCGGTCGCCCTGCTTGCCGAAGGCCTGCGCGATAGCCAGCCCGATCCCCCGGTTGCCGCCGGTCACCAGAACCGTTCGGGCCACTGCCAACCCCCTAGACGTCGGTACAGGCACGCGCGATGAGACTAGGCGCTACCCTTGGGTACGCGAAACCTCAGGGGTACGATGTCCGAGGTTTGCGCCGCCTCAGGTGCTCCAGCCGCCACGACCGCAGGAGGTGATCGCTGTGCGAGATAGCGATCCCTCTAGTCGTGGCCGGACTGTCTGAGCCCTCGACATCGCGCCCGTGGCCGCTCGCGCCGCGGTGCCCGACAGAGCGTGTCCGGTCATGACATCCCGCAGTGTGTCCCCCGTCCCGTCACACCTGGGAGCAGTCGATGAGCCGCTTCGTCGCCCCGCTGGGATTTCTCCTCGCCGCCCTCTGGGTCGTGGTCGTGTTCGTCCTCGTCGGCGCGGCCACGCGCTGACCCGCCCGGTCCGGTCACGGCAGCCGAGATGTCCACAGTAGACTGAAACCGGCCGCGGCCAGCGCCAGCAGCAGGCCGACGCCGGTGTACCAGTGCGTCACCTCGCGCGGCGCGGTCCGGTGGCCGATCGAGCTGCCGATGTCCTCGTACACCTTCTTCAGCTCGCTGGCCGACGCCGCCTCGTAGAAGAACCCGTGCGTCGACTCGGCGAGGCTGGCCAGGGACAGCCGGTCGACCGGTACCCGCTGCATGTTGCCGGCGATGTCCACCACGCCCTCGTCGGTGCCGAACGCGATCGTCGACACCGGTACGTTGGCCGCCGTCGCGGCCACCGCCGCCTCCTCGATGGACCGGCCGTAGGTCCGGTACCCGTCGGACAGCACCAGGATCCGGGCCGGAGGCGGGCCGGCCGCCCCGTCGGTGGGCACCGTGCGGATCGCGTCCAGCGCGGTGAACACCGCCTCACCGGTCGCGGTCGCCTCGGCCCGTTGCAGCCCGTCGATCGCCTGGGCCACCGCGTCCCGGTCCTTCGTCGGCGACACCAGCACGTTGGCGGCCTTGGCGAACGAGACCAGACCGAGGTTGTACGACTGGGGCAACTGCTCGGTGAACTGCTTCGCGGCCGTCTGGGCGGCCGCCAACCGGTTCGGCGCGACATCGGTGGCCTGCATCGACAGCGAGATGTCGATGCACAGCACGACGGTCGCGCGCTCCAGCGGCACCTTGGTGTCGACCGCCGGCCGGGCCATCGCGGTCGCCAGCGCGAGCATGCTCAGCAGCAGGGTGGCCGCGGCGACGTGGCGCCGCCAGCCGAGCCCCTTCGGCGCGATCGTGCGGAGCAGATCCACGTTGGTGAACCGGACGGCGTGTGACCGCCGGCGCCACTGCCGCCAGACGTACGCCCCGGCGACCAGGAAGACCGGCAGCGCCGCGAGGAGCCACCAGGGTTGCAGGAACCTGATCATCGGGGATCCTTGCCTGCTCTGCGAACGGATGGGCCCGGCGAGGCGGTCGTCCCCCGGGTCCGGGCGTGGCGTTGGGCGGCGACGAACCGCACGATGTCGAGCAGCCAGTCGCGGTCGGTACGCAGCCGCAGGTGCCCCGCGCCGGCGTCGC
>JAEHDK010000310.1 GCA_016880465.1 Micromonosporaceae bacterium | reverse complement strand
CTCGCCGGCGAGCCGGCCGGCGACCCGGTGTCTGGCCGCACCCCGGGCCCGCAGCAGCTGGAACTCGGCGGCCCGGCGGTCGACGGCCAGCCGGGCCGCGAGGGCGAGCAGGCCGAGCGCCATGCCGCCGATGCCGGCGCCGACGACCGCGAGCAGGGCCCGTACCGCGGCCGCCTGGCGCTGGAACCCGGTCATCAGGTCGTCGAGCCCGGTCCCCAGCTTGGCGTTGAAGGCCAGCTTGCTGGTGCGCAGGCGGGCCACGGCATCGTAGAGCTCGCCGGTCTGGCCGGCAGTCAACTGAGGCTCGTCGATCCGGAACCGGGAGGTGCTGGCCAGCACCCATCGGTTGGGCGCGAGCTTGAGGACCTCGATGCCGAGCGCGTCGGTGACGACCGTCGCCGACAACCGCAGCCGCTGGTCGCCCGGCCTGCCGGGCTCCGCGATGAGGCCACTGCGCAACAGCTCGGTATCCGCCTCCCAGGTCGGATCTGCAAGATCCTTGGGGGCGAACAGGCCGACCAGCTTGGCGGTCAACTCACCGCCCTGGTCGGCAGTGACCCGGTAATCCTGGCCGACCTCCAGGCCCAAGGACTGCGCCACGGTGTCGGCCGCCATGATCTCGATGACCTCGTTGCCGGTGGGCTCCACGTCGCGCGGACCGCGGGCCGACTGCGGCAACCTGCCTTCGACGATCGTCACCGCCTGGTCGACGTCGGTCTGCTGCAGGATGCGTACCCGCGGGGTCAGCCCGTCGGGCACCCGGCCGATCCCGGTACCGGCGATCACGCTCGGCCGGCTGCGGATGCTGCCCCACTCCCGGCTGACCAGCCGGCCCACCGCGGCCGGCAGCTCCGCGCGGGTGTACTCGAGCATCGTCTCGGTGGACGGCCAGGGCTGGCCGGCTACGAAGTCGACCACGTCAGCGGTCAGGGTGGCATCGCGCGCGGTGTAGGGCGCCTCGGCGATCGTCCGGTGCAGCGCCCGGTCCTGGATCGCGTTGATCGTGCGCGGGGCGGCGGCGGCCAGGAACACCATGCCGAGCCCCAGCCCCGCCACGATGCTCCAGAGTCCGGCGTACGTCCGGAGGCGTCGCATGATCCTCACTGGTCGGCTCCGATCCGCAGCAGCCCCACCGCGACGTCCCGGCGCGCCCGCCGGGCGATCACCGCACCCAGGCCCAATGCCACGCCGAACAGCACCATCGCCGGGATCACCAGCTGCCCGGGCGGCATGACGAGCAGCACCTCGGGTACGGGACGACCGCCGCGTTGGGTGAGGATCAGCGACGGTGCCATCGCGCCGGCGACCCCGACCCCGGCCACGAGCCCGGCCAGCACGCCCAGGCCGGCCAGCACCGACTGCTCGACGACCAGCGCGCGGGCGAGCATCGTCGGCGGCGTACCGAGCGTGTGCAGCACGGCCAGCTCACCGGAGCTGCGCAGCGACGTCGCGCGCGCGTCCACCGCGAGCCCGAAGGCGGCCAGCACGGTGGCACCGAGGACCGCCACGTACAGCGCGAACAGCACACCCCAGCCGAGCGGGTCGGCCAGCAGCTGGTCGGTCAGCACCACCCGGTCCGCCACGGTGAACCCGCTCTTGCCCGCGAGGCCCGCCAGTACGTGAGCGTGCTGTGCCGGGTCGGTGGCGAGCCACCACTGGTTGGGCGGGTCGAGCGGATAGTCGTTCATCACCTGATATGCATATAGAGTGGGCAGGTCCACGATCGTCGCCAGCTCGGCGGGGACCGACGGCACGGCCTCGATCGTCCCCCGGATGACGACGGGTACCGAAACCGCGCCGCTGGAGCGGAGCTCGATCACCGACCCGATCTGGCCGCCGGAGCGGGCGAGCAGCTGGGGCGTGACGAGGGCGGCTATCGGTTGCCGCCCCGCCGGAACGAACCCGGCGGACGAGAACGTCAGCGTGGTGCCCTGGTGGACGTCGGACGCGTGCACCGTGAGGCGGACCTCGCCGGCCGCACTCGTGATCACCGGCTGCCCGACCGAAACCCCCAGGAGGCTGCTGGCCGCCACGGAGCGCGATGCCCACCGGGGCAGCTCGGGCATTGGCGTCGGCGTACCGGCCGCGTCGAGCACCCGCAGCGCGGACAGGCGCCACGAAGCCGTCGCGTCCAGGCCGGCCGACGGGGTCCCGTCGAAGAAGTAGTACGGATTCGACTCCTCGGCGATGGCCGAAGTGCCCAGCCCGACCAGACCCGGTGGGTGGTGCTCGTCGTAGGTGGTCGGTACGGGTACGTCGAAGTCGAGTCCGCCACCGGCGCCCGGCGTACCGAGCGTCACCTCCGACAGCACCCCACCGCCGTCGTCGAAGACCGCCGTCACCGGACCGGAGCGCAGTTCGCCGCGGATGTTGCCGGTCGAGGTGAAGGCCACCTGCCCGGCGAACCGGTGGGTACCGATCGGCAGCGCAACACCCGGTAGCCGCCGGCGGTCCGCGGCGAGCCGGCGCACCGCGTCGGGTGCGGTGAGGTCGTCGCGGATGTGTGCCACGCCCGGCGCCGCCTCGGCGTCGAGCGCCAGCACGTCGACCGTGTCCTGACCCACGCTGACCGTACGGTGGCTGGCGACCATCACCCCACGCACCCCGGGCAGCGCGAACTCCCGGGCCGGCGGCGGTATGAGCCCACCGCCCAGCGCGTCCAGCCGCAGGTCGGCGCCGATGCTGTGGTCGGCCTGATCGCGCTGGGACTGCTGCCAGCTGGCCGCGACACAGCTGGCCAACCCGGCGACCGCGACGGCGAGGACGAGCAACAGGACCGGGCCGGCGTGCGGACGCCGGTCGGCGTGCCACATGCCGAGCAGCCGGGCGAAGGACCGGCGCCGCTGCGTCACGCGCACGCCGAACCGGGTGGCGCCGGGCAGCAGCCGCAGCGAGACGGTCGCCGCGGCCAGTACGCCCAGCACCGGCGCGATGATCAGCAGTGGGTCGACGTCGAGGCCGGTACCGACCCGCGTCAGCGGTCCCGCGTAGTGGCGTAGCTGGCTCCACGACAGTACGGCCACCACGATCAATGCGATGTCCACGCCGGCCCGCTGCACCACGCTCCACCGACCGGGCCGGGAGCGTTCCTGCTGCTCGGCGACCCAGCTGCGGGTGCGCCGGGCGGCCGGCAGGACGAGGGCGACCGCACAGCCCAGCGCGGCGGCCACCGAGATCAGCCACGCGGTCGGCGAGCCGAGCCAGCCGCCGGTGGTGAACGTGGCCAGCCGCATCCCGTGCGCACCGAGCCATCGGTCGGACAGCCGTAGCAGAGCCGCCCCGAGGGGCGCACCGACAAGCGCGGCCGGTACGACCACGAGCAGCGCCTCGCCGGCGGCCAGCCGGGCGATCTGCCCCCGGGACGCGCCGCGGGCCCGCAAGAGGGCGAGCTCGTTGCGCCGTTGGTCGGTCAGCAGCCGGGCCACCAGGAACAGGCTGTACGCGCCGATGACGAGCACCAGCAGGGCCGGCAGGAGGAGGCCGGACCGGGTCACCAGGCGGGCCGTGCTGAGCCGTTGGGTGAGGTCGTCCAGCTTGGTCTGGATCGCCGGGTACCAGCTGTTGTCCGGGCCCGGAATGCCCCTGCTCCGCAGGGTGGAGACCGCGTCGGCGACGGCGAGCAGGTCCGCGTGGGTGATGTCGGTCGCGGTCGGCGCGGCCACCCATTCCAGTGTGGACAGCCCGAGGTACCGGGCGATGAACTCGTCGTGGTGGACGACCATCGGCCCGTACCCGCCCTGGATCACCGGGTCGGCGGCCAGTTGCCAGTACGGTTCGCCCGGGTTGCGTGCGGTGAACTGGCCCACCAGGACGACCGGACGGGCCTCGTTCGTACGCCGGTCGGTGATCGGTATCTCGTCGCCGAGTCGCAGCTGCAGCAGGCTCGCGACGCGGGCCGGCAGCGCGACCTGGGCCGGCTGGCTGGCCGGCACCGGTTGCGGCCAGGAGCCCTCGGTCAGGTCGGCGTGCTCGGCCAGCCCGTCCAGGAACGCGACCGTCGCGTAGGTGCCGTCGATCCGCGTCGGCGTGCTGTGGTACCCGTCCGGCAGCCGCTGGCCGATCGCGTACCCGCCGGACGAGATCGTGACCGGCATCCCGCCGAGTCCGCCGTGGAAGGCGTCCTGGACGTACCGCGCCCGCTGCTGCGCCTCGGCGGCGTGGTCGTCCGCTGCGGCGCCGCCCACGACCTTCACCGAGCGCTCGGCCACCGGCACCGTCTCGACCGCGGCGCGCGTACCGGCATCCGGCAGCAACTGCGCGTACTGCAGGAACGCCGTCAGCAGGGTGGCGGACAGTACGGCGGTGATGCCCGCGGCCGCCAGCAGGATGCGGGACATCGCGGCCCGGCGGAGTACGAGCGGCACGGCTATGCCCGGTCGGACAGGCGACCGTCCCGCAGGACCAGCACCCGATCGGCGAGGTCGATGAGCGCGGCGTCATGGGTGGCGACGAGTGCGGTCATCCCGCGCGCGTGGACGAGCGCGCCGAGTAGATCCATGATCTGCCGGCCGGTCGCCGAGTCGAGTTGGCCGGTCGGTTCGTCGGCGATCAAGAGCGGCGGGTCGTTGGCGAGGGCGCGGGCGACCGCGACCCGCTGCTGCTGCCCGCCGGACAGCTCGTACGGCCGCTGCGCCGCGTGCGCGCCGAGCCCGACGAGTTCCAGTAGCATCGTGACCCGCTCGTCCCGCCGGCCGGCGGGCATCTTGGCGAGCCGCATCGGCACCCCGACGTTCTCGGCCGCGGACAGGATCGGGATGAGCCCGAACGACTGGAACACGAAGCCGATCGTGTCGCGGCGGAGCACCAGCAGCTCCTTGTCGTTCGCCGCGGTCACGTCGTGCCCGGCGACCTCGACCCGGCCGGCGCTCGGCCGGTCCAGCCCGCCGATCAGGTTGAGCAGGGTCGTCTTGCCGGCCCCGGACCGGCCCCGGATCGCGACCAGCTCACCGCGCCGGGCGGACAGGGAGACCTCACCCACGGCGGTCACCGCGTGCTCGCCGTGCCCGAAGACGCGGGTGACCCGGTGGACGCGCACGACCTCGGCACCCGGGGCCGGAGCGACACTCGTGCCCGCGGCGGCACTTGCGGCGGCGGCACCCGGCGCCGCGGTGGCGCTCGGCGAGTCAGGCATGGCCGGGCCGCACTTCCACCCGGTCCACCTCGAGCGTCAGCTTCACCCGGTCCCGCATCGCCAGGCTCTCCACGTACGGCCCGGGCAGCTGCATGCGGCCGGCCCGGTCGAGCACCGCGTACTCCTCGGTGATCAGTTCGGTACTGCCGTCCGCAGCCGTGCGGGCGGTCCGGCGTACCTCCGCGGCGGTCCGGCCGTCGCGGATCGCCACCGTACGCCGGACCTGACCGGCGACGGCCTGGTCATGGGTGACCACGACGATCGTCACGCCGAGCTCGGCATTGATGGTGCGCAGGGCGCCGAACACCTCGACGGCGGTCGCCTCGTCCAGCTCACCGGTCGGCTCGTCGGCGAACAGCACCTCCGGATTGTTCGCCACCGCCACTGCCACGGCCACGCGCTGCTGCTCGCCGCCGCTCAACTGGTGTGGCCGGCGGTTCGCGCAGTAGCCGACCCCGACGATGTCGAGCAACTGGCTCGCGGTTGCCCGCCGTCGCCGGCCGCCGGAGCCGGACAGGCGCATGGGCAGCTCCACGTTCTCCAGGCCGGTCAGGTACGGCAGCAGGTTGCGACTGGTCTGTTGCCAGATGAACCCGACCGTCCGGCGCCGGTACCGCAGCCGCCGGCGCGCCGACATGGCGAGTAGGTCGTGCCCCGCGACCTTCGCGAGGCCGGCGGTCGGCGTGTCGAGGCCGGACAGGATGTTGAGCAGCGTCGACTTCCCCGACCCCGAGGCCCCGACGATCGCCAGCAGCTCGCCGCGCTCGACCGTCAGGTCCAGACCCTGTAGCGCGACGACCTCGACGCCCTCGGTCTTGAAGATGCGGACAAGCCCGTCGCAGACGATGTGTCCCGATAGCCGGTCCGCGCCGCCCGCGCGGGCGGCAGCGCGCTCACGGGCCTGCTGTTGCAGGGTGGCCAGATCTGGTGGTGCCGTCATCGGCGCGCTTCTCCTTCCGTCGCGCTGAAGAGACCCGCTGAGGCGGGTGGAGGTTCGCGGGGCGGCAGCGATTGTGATCGTCACGTGGCCGAACAGAGACCGTTTCGTTGCCGGCGAGGTCGTTTCGCTCAGCTCGCTGCCGCCTGGTCCACTGCCGGCCGGTCGGCCAGCGCGATCGCCATGCCGACGGTGCCCGCCTTGCCGCGCCGGAGCTGGCTCATCAGCAGCGTGAGGCGGCCGCTCAGGCCGTACTTGCGGCGGATCTGCGCGCGCACGAGTTCGGTGCCGGCCGCGTCGAGCACGGTCGCCCGGCCGGCGTACGGCGGCCCGGCATGGTTGCCGCGGAAGTCGCAGGTGGCCAGCGTCACCGCGGCGTTGCGCCGCACCCGCTTCACCTTGGCTGAGCCGGCAGATGTCCACACCGCCGGCGCGCCGCCGACCACGACGATCCACACCGGGGTGCCGACGGCCGTACCGTCCTTGCGGTACGTGGTCAGCAACGCGTACTTGCCGGCGGTCAGCTCCTCAGTCGGCGTCATGCCGTGCACGCTACGCGGCCGCCGGACAAGCCCTGCGGAGCGGCGGGCGGCGGGACCGGTTCCGTCCCACCGCCCGCCGCGCATCCGGCCTACCCGGCCGGCGGTAGCCCGCCGTCGCCGTCGACGATCGTGTCCATCTGGCCGTCCTGGTCGAGGTCCACCATCGTGACGTTGACCTCGCCGTCCCCGTTCGAGTCGAGCTGGAACAGGTCCGGCTTGCCGTCGCCGTCCGTGTCCACGGCCCAGACGTCGGTCTGGCCGTCCTGGTTGGTGTCGAAAACGGCCACCTCGTTCCGGTCGTCGCCGCGGGTCTCCACGCTTTCGCTCACGCCGTCACCTCTCGGGATGCAGCCCTGTGTTGACTCCGCCACGGTAGGGCACCGGTGACCGGCCCGCGAGTAGGGCATAGGGTCTCGCAACGTGAGCGAGCGATTCGTGGTGGTAGGCGCCGGCACGATGGGGGTCGGGATCGCCTACGTCGCGGCCGGTGCCGGCTTCGCCGTGGAGCTGGTCGAGGTGGATCCGGACCGGGCCAGGGCGGCCGGTGCGGCCCTGGACGCGCGGTGGGACAAGGCGGTCAGCCAGGGTCGGCTGGCTACCCAGGACGCCGCCGCCAGGCGTACCAACGTGGTGGTGGCGACCGACGTCGCCGAGCTGGCCGACGAACCCGATGTCGCGGTGGAGGCCGTGCCGGAGCGGCTCGATCTCAGGTGGACGGTTCTGTCCACGATGGAGGCGAAGCGGCCACGGCTGCTCGCGACCAACACGTCCAGCATCTCGATCGGCGCGCTCGCACAGCGGCTCGGCAGCCCGGGGCGCTTCCTCGGCCGGCACTTCTTCAACCCGGTCTGGGCGATGCCGCTGCTCGAGATCGTGGTGGGCCCGGCCACCGCCGCCGAGACGGTCGCCGCCGGCGGTGACCTCGCCGCCCGGCTCGGCAAAGGCCCGGTGGTGGTACGCGATGCGCCGGGCGCGCTGGAGCTGACCGACACGGTCTGGACGTACGGCCGGGGGAACCGGTGAGCACCGTACTCGTCGAGGAGCGCGCCGACCGGCTCGTGGTCACGCTGCACCGGCCCGAGAAGCGCAACGCCATCGATGCCGGGGTGGTCGAGGAACTGCACGCGGTCTGTGCCCGGCTGGAGCGGGAGCCGCGGCTGATGCTGCTGACCGGCGGCGCGGACGGCATCTTCGCCGCCGGTGCCGACATCGCCCAGCTGCGCGAGCGCCGGGCGGTCGACGCGCTCGCCGCCATCAACCAGGCACTGTTCGCGCGGATCCGGGCGCTCCCCCTGCCGACCGTCGCGGCGGTGGACGGCCCGGCCCTGGGCGGCGGCGCCGAGCTGGCGTACGCCTGCGATCTGCGGGTCTGCACCGCACGCGCGTTCTTCGGCCAGCCGGAGGTGCGGCTCGGTATCATCGCCGGGGCCGGGGCGACGTACCGGCTCCCCGCACTGATCGGCGAGGCCCGCGCGAAGGAGCTGCTGTTCACCGGCCGGCGGGTCCTGGCCGGCGAGGCGGCGCGGATCGGGCTCGTCAACCGGGTCGTGGCCGAGCCGGCGGAGCTGCTGCCCGCCGCGCACGCGCTGCTCGACGAGATCGCGCTGGCGTCGCCGCTGGCGGTCCGGCTCACGAAGCTGGCCGTCGACGCGCCGGCGGCCCACCCCGCGCTGGACCTGGTGGCCCAGGCCGTGCTCTTCGACGATCCGGAGAAACACCGGCGGATGACCGAGTTCCTGGACCGCCGGGGCGGGTGAGCCGCCGCCGCGACGCTCAGTGCTGGGCGTACGGGTTGACGTCGGCCGGGTCCGGGTGCACGTCGAGGTCGAGCTGCTGCACGTCGTCGAGCACGCCGTCGGAGTCGAGGTCGCGGGCCACCGTGTCGGGGATGCCGTCTTCGTCCAGGTCCTTGATCACCACGTCCGGGTGCCCGTCGAAGTCGACGTCCTTGGCGAACGTGTCGGCCTTGCCGTCGAAGTCGGCGTCCTGCCGGACCTCATCGATCTTCCCGTCCTGGTTCCGGTCCCACGCGACGTAGTCGATCCGGCCGTCGCCGTTGGTGTCGGCCAGCAGCACGTCCGGTACGCCGTTGTCGTCCGTGTCGCGCAGGATCGCGTCGAGCTGGCCGTCGTGGTCGAGGTCGGTGTACGTCGTGTCGGCGTGCCCGTCGGAGTCGAGGTCGTGGGCCACCCGGTCGGCGTACCCGTCCTCGTTGTAGTCGGTGACGGTCGTGGTCGAGCCGTCCGCGTAGTGCTCGATGATCGTGTGCGGCTCGGGCTGGTACTGGTCGGCCTCGTACTCCTCGCCCTGGGTGCCGAACCCTTCATGGGTGTCGGCGTGCTCCTCGACGGTCGGGTCGCTGTAGTCGTCGCTCATCGCCCGCTGGTCCCCTCCTGCCGGTGTTGACGACGACCGTACGCGCGCGCCGACCGGGCGGCGTCCCGACAACGTGCCATGTCGCACAGTGCTTTCGGGTCGCTCCGCAACGCCGCCGCGGCCCCGCTCCGCTCACGGCACTGGTGGCACGTGCGCTCGGTCCGGGTAGCGTGCCTGGCATGACTCCGATGGACGTGATGGCCGACAGCGGCGCTCTGGCGGGCCGGCTCGGCATCAGCCTCATCGAGGCGAGCCCCGAGCGGGTCGTCGGCACGATGCCGGTCGTCGGCAACACCCAGCCCTATGGCCTGCTCCACGGGGGAGCCTCGTGCGTGCTCGCCGAGACGCTCGGCTCGGTGGGGGCTGCGCTGCACGGCGCCCAGCTCGGTGGTCGGATCGCACTCGGCGTCGACATCAACGCGACGCACCACCGGGCGGTACGCGACGGCGTCGTCACCGGGGTCGCGACGCCGATACACCGGGGTGGCTCCGTGGCGACGTACGAGGTCGTCATCACCGACGAGTCCGGGGCCCGGGTGTGCACGGCGCGACTGACCTGCCAGCTGCGCCCGGTGTAGCTGGTTTGCCCGGCGCGGCTTGACCGGGCGGCCTACGCTGCGGCACGTGGCAGGCCATCACCCGGAGGTGTACGCGGACGCGGCGCTGGTTCTCCGTTCCGCACTCGCGGGTGACCCGGACGCGGTGGTGGGCACGTTCGACTCGGTGGTCGACCGGGCCGGCCTGGCCGGGGCGTACCAGGTGGCCTGGTGTCTGGCCGCGACGATGGTCGGCCAGGATCTGGCCGCCGGGGCCTGGACGCTGGACTTCCCGGACATCGACGCGGTGGCGTACGACGCCCGCTGGGTCGCCCGGTTCGTAAGCGCGTACGTGAACGCGGACTCGTCGACCGGCGCCGCGCTGTTCGGCGCCGCGGTCGAGGACGGTCAGCTGCCGGAGTGCCTGCTCACGCTCGCCGGTTCCGCGGTCGCCACGCTGCGCCGCCGATCGTGAACCCGCTGCGCCGCCGATCATGAACCAGCCGATCGGTCCGCCAAGCCCACCCGATCGCCGTACTCGCGGTCGTCGCGTCCGCCGCGCACCGGTGCCTACGGTGGCGCCATGACGGCAGGGGGAGCCAGGCAGGTAGGTGACCGCGAGGCCGCGCGCGAGGCGGTGGCGGCCGATCTGGGAATGAGTTGGGCGGAGCTCGCCGAGCAGGCGCGCACCCGGCGGTTCAGCTCCGCGAAGGCCCTCACCGCCTGGATCCTGTTCGGCGACTGAGCTGACGCCGAGCCGGTCCGGCGGCTGAGCCGCCAGGCGGGTGATGGTGGGCAGGGGCGGGGTCGAACCGCCGACCTTCCGCTTTTCAGGCGGACGCTCGTACCGACTGAGCTACCTGCCCTCGACCCGATCGAGAGTACGCGGTCCTGACGGGACTTGAACCCGCGACCTCCGCCTTGACAGGGCGGCGAGCACTCCAACTGCTCCACAGGACCTGGTGCCGGCCGAACCGGCGGTGCCCCCAACGGGATTCGAACCCGTGCTACCGCCTTGAAAGGGCGGCGTCCTGGGCCGCTAGACGATGGGGGCGGCTCCGCCATCATCGCACATGTCGATCAGGTCGATCAGGCGGGCGTCGCTCCCATCCGGCCCCCGCCGGAAGCCTGGCCAGCATACGTGATCCCGAGGCTACCGACAAAGCGGCTATCCGGGCCGGCGGCGCCCGCGCCAGGCCGGCCTACGGCGCCGGCCTGGGCGGCATCGGGATCAGCGGATGCTGCGCGCGCAGCGCCGGAATGATCGTCCGGCATGCCGCCACGGTCTGGGTACGATCGCCACCCCCGTCGTGCAACAGGATTAT
>JAEHDK010000309.1 GCA_016880465.1 Micromonosporaceae bacterium | reverse complement strand
GGCCAGCGCGGCCGGTGCGGCGCCCGCGACCGGCGCGGTGCCGGCGGCGACCGTGTCAGCCACGGCCAGCTCGATCGGCCGCGATCAGGTCGCGGTACCACGCGTACGACGCCTTCGGCGTTCGGACCTGCGTGGCGAAGTCCACGTGGACGAGGCCGAACCGCTTCGTGAAGCCCTCGCCCCACTCGAAGTTGTCCAGCAGCGACCAGACGAAGTAACCGCGGACATCGACCCCGCCGGCCGCCGCCTGCCGGACTGCGCCGACGTGGCCGTCCAGGTAGCCGATGCGCTCACTGTCCACGATGGACCCCGTAGCGGCCGGCACGTCCGCGTAGGCGCAGCCGCTCTCCGTGACGTACACCGGCGGCAATGCGGCACCGTAGCGTTCCCGCAGCGACACGAGCATCTCGCGCAACCCGTCGGGTACGACCGGCCACCCGAAGTACGTCCGGGGGTACCCCTCGACGAGCCGGATGTCGAACGGCAGCGGAGTGTCGTGGCTGGGCGCGCCGACGCCGGTCGGGTTGTAGTAGTTGACGCCCAGCGCGTCGAGCGGCGCGCCGATCGCGGCGAGGTCGCCGTCGCGTACGAGCGTCTCGAGCGCGGCCGCACCCGGGAAGGCGTCGAGTCCGGCGGGGTACTCGCCGCGGAGGATGGGGTCGGTGAACAACCAGTTCTGCAGCGTCGCGTACACCTGCGCGGCCGCCCGGTCCGCGGCGGTCGCGCTGTCCCGCCGGCCGTCGGGCCCGACCGGCCAGGCGGGGGAGTAGTTGTTGGCGATGCCGATCGGGGTCGGCCCGTGGCCGCGCAGCGCGCCGGCCGCCAGCCCGTGCGCGAGCAGTTGGTGGTGTACCACCGGGAACGGGTCCTCGAACAGGTGCAGCCCGGGGGCGTGCATGCCCCAGAGGTGGCCGAAGATGAGGTGGACCACCGGTTCGTTCAGCGTGATCCAGAGCCGGACCCGGTCGGCCAGTGCGGCGCCGAGGACGTCCGCGTAGTCCGCGAACCGGTACGCGGTGTCCCGGGCGGTCCAGCCGCCCGCGTCCTGGAGATCCTGCGGCAGGTCCCAGTGGAACAGCGTCGCCACCGGGTCGATGCCGCGGCCCAGCAGCTCGTCGACCAACCGGTCGTAGAACGCCACGCCGGCCGGGTTCGCTGCGCCGGCGCCGGTCGGCTGGATGCGCGGCCAGGCGATCGAGAACCGGTAGGCGCTGACGCCCAGGTCGGCCATCAGGGCCACGTCCTGCCCGTACCGGTGGTAGTGGTCGCAGGCGACGTCGCCGGTGCTCCCGTCGGCGATCCGGTCCGGCTCGTGCGCGAACGTGTCCCAGATGGACAGTCCGCGGCCATCCTCGCGTACGGCGCCCTCGACCTGGTACGCCGATGTCGACACGCCCCAGCTGAAGCCGTCTCTCATCGGGCCTCCCCCCGCCGTACGGACCGGTCCACCGTGGCGCGCCACCCCTTCTCGGGGTGTTTGTCGCGCAGCGCGCACAACGCTGCAATGGCCCCGCCGACCAGGTCTCCCCACGAGTACGCGGCGCCCGGCCTGCCCTTCTGGATCAGGTACGCGATGCCGGCGGAGTTGCTCCGCGCCCAGCCGCGGCGTACCGGCACCTGCCGGGCCGCCCGGCCGCCCGAGTCGGTGAGGAGTTGGATGTCGAACGGGTAGCCCACCTCGCCGCCGTGCTTGGTGACGATGATGCGCGCCTGGTCGGGCAGGCCGTCGCGGTCGAACAGCCGGGCCAGCCAACCCCGCCGGGGCGCCTCGATGACCACCTCGACGCCGTCGCCGAACGCGCCGGGATCCCGCGCCTCGGCCACGGCGCGCACCATGTCGATCACCGCGCTTGCGTCGGCGCGGCGGAACCCGACCCAGCCCGGCTCGTCCACCGGCCCATCCTGCCAGCCCGGCGCGACCGCGGGCGTCCTACCTCCGTCCAGCGATGCCGGGCGCCGCGGGCTCACCGCAGCGCATCGGCCAGCCAGCTGAGCTGGAGATCATCGGCGGTGTACGCGGCCGCCTCCCGCAGCGTGTCCACCTCGTCGCCGGGCGGCAGTACGAGCGCGAGCGCCAGTTGGGCCGCCGCTACCTGTGGCCGGGCGCCCAGGGCGGCCCGCAGCTCGAGCGAGCGGCGCAGCAGTAGGACGGCGCGGTCGTGGTCCTCGTCGAGGAGGTGCGCCCCCTGATGCCGGATCACGTACGACTCCAGCAGGAGATCGCCGTCGCGGCGCGCGATCTCGTACGCCGTCGCATAGTGGCCGGCCGCCGTGGCCGGGTCCGCGCGCAGGTTGTCCGCCAGCACGCCGCGCCAGAACGACGCCCAGGCGGTGTGCACCGGCTCGGTAGCGGCGTATGCGAAGTCCGCGTCCGCCCGGTCTACGTCGTCGGTCCGCGGGCCGCGCTCGAACAGCACCCGGGTGTACCGCAGCTGGCCGCGTAGCAGCGCGCCGAGGGTCGAGTCCGGGTCATCCGCCAGCACGGCATCGACCGCGGCTTCGGCGTCGGTCTCGTCCGGGTCGGTCAGCCGCCACCAGTACCGGTCGACCGCGATCTCGGCGCGCAACGCCGGATTGGCGTCGTCGACCATGCGCAGTGCGGCATACCACCGGCCGGCCCGGAACAGGTACCGGGCAATCAGGTCGCGTTCCACGGCGCCATCCTGTCAGCACCGGCGCTGCCGCGCCCGGCCAGGCCCGGCGGTTCGGCCGCGCCCGAGCGGGCGGCTCAGCCGGCTTCGGCGCCCCCGGTCTCCCCGGCCGGTGCGGCGGTCACGTCGTCGAGCGCGTACTTCTGGGCCGCCTCGGCCGGCGTACCCGCCGGGACCTCGCCGCGCCTGGCGAGCTGCCCCAGCGTGGCGACCACGATGGACTCCGCGTCCACGTGGAAGTGCCGGCGGAGGGCCGCGCGCGTGTCCGACAGACCGAAGCCGTCCGTGCCCAGCGAGGTGTAGTCGCCCGGGACCCACCGGGAGATGAGGTCCGGTACGGCCCGCATGAAGTCGCTGACCGCGACGACCGGGCCGGGCGCGTCCTGCAGGGCCTGGGTGACGTACGGGACCCGCTGCTCGTGGCCGGGGTGCAGCAGGTTGTAGCGCTCGGCGTCGATCGCGTCGCGGCGCAGCTCGCCCCACGAGGTGGCCGACCACACGTCGGCGGCCACCCCCCAGTCCTGGGCGAGCAGCTCCTGCGCGCGCAGCGCCCACTGCATGCCGGTACCGGACGCGAGGACCTGGGCCCGGGGCGCGTCGGGCGCGATGGACGGAGCCGGCGCGTACCGGTAGAGCCCGCGCAGCAGCCCCGCGACGTCCAGGTCGGCCGGCTCGGCCGGCTGGATGATCGGCTCGTTGTAGACGGTGAAGTAGTAGAAGACGTCCTCGGGCTGGTCCCCGTACATGCGCCGGAGCCCGTCCTCGACGAGGTACGCGATCTCGAACGCGAACGCCGGGTCGTACGCCACGACGGCCGGGTTCGTCGCGACGATCAGGTGCGAGTGCCCGTCCTCGTGCTGCAGCCCTTCGCCGTTCAGCGTCGTACGGCCGGCGGTGGCACCCAGCAGGAACCCGCGCGCCATCTGGTCGGCCGCCGCCCACAGCCCGTCGGCGGTGCGCTGGAACCCGAACATCGAGTAGAAGATGTACAGCGGGATCATCGGCTCGCCGTGGGTGGCGTAGCTCGTGCCGGCCGCGGTGAACGAGGCGACCGAGCCGGCTTCGTTGATGCCCTCGTGCAGGATCTGGCCGCCGGTCGCCTCCCGGTACGAGAGGAACAGCTCGCGGTCGACGGGCGTGTAGTTCTGCCCGTGCGGCGAGTAGATCTTCGCGGTCGGGAACAGCGAGTCCATGCCGAACGTCCGGGCCTCGTCCGGAATGATCGGCACGAACCGCGCGCCGAAGCCGGCCGGGGTGTCGCGGTCGGTCTTCATCAGGTCCTTGAGGAGCCGGACGAATGCCATCGTCGTCGCGACCTTCTGCTTGCCCGAGCCGCGCTTGAGATCCCCGTACGCCGAGGTGGGCGGCAGGTTGAGCGGGATCGTGGTGGTACGCCGTGCGGGCAGGTACCCACCGAGCGCCTCCCGCCGCTCCCTCAGGTAAGCCGTCTCGTCGGACTTCTCGCCCGGGTGGAAGTACGGCGGAAGGTACGGGTTCGCCTCCAGCGCCGAGTCCGGGATCTCCAGGTAGAGCCGGTCGCGGAACGCCTTGAGGTCGTCCAGCGTGAGCTTTTTCATCTGGTGGGTGGCGTTACGCGCCTCGAACTGCGAGCCGAGCGTCCAGCCCTTGATGGTCTTGGCGAGGATGACGGTCGGCTGCCCGGTGTGCTCGACGGCGGCCAGGTACGCCGCGTAGAGCTTGCGGTAGTCGTGGCCGCCGCGCTTGAGGTTCCAGATCTCCTCGTCGGACAGGTGCTCGACCATCCGGCGGGTGCGCGGGTCCCGGCCGAAGAAGTGCTCGCGCACGTAGGCTCCGGACTCGGCCTTGTACGTCTGGTAGTCGCCGTCCGGCGTCACGTTCATCAGGTTGACCAGCGCGCCGTCGGTGTCGGCCGCGAGCAGCGGGTCCCACTCCCGGCCCCAGATCACCTTGATCACGTTCCAGCCGGCGCCGCGGAAGAACGCCTCCAGCTCCTGGATCACCTTGCCGTTGCCGCGGACCGGGCCGTCGAGCCGCTGCAGGTTGCAGTTGATCACGAAGGTCAGGTTGTCCAGCTCCTCGCGCGCGCCGAGGCCGATGGCGCCGATCGTCTCGGGCTCGTCCATCTCGCCGTCGCCGAGGAACGCCCAGACGCGCTGCTGGGACGTGTCCTTGATGCCGCGGTGGAGCAGGTAGCGGTTGAACCGGGCCTGGTAGATGGCGTTCAGGCCACCCAGCCCCATCGACACCGTTGGAAACTCCCAGAAGTCGGGCATCAGCCTCGGATGGGGGTACGAAGGCAGCCCGCCCCGGACCCCGCCGGACGACCGGTGGGACAGCTCCTGGCGGAATCCGTCGAGCTGGTCCTCGGACAGCCGTCCCTCCAGGTAGGCCCGGGCGTAGAAGCCGGGGGACGCGTGCCCCTGGAAGAAGATCTGGTCGCCGCCCCCCGGGTGGTGCTTGCCGCGGAAGAAGTGGTTGAAGCCGACCTCGTACAGGCTGGCCGCGCTCGCGTATGTCGAGATGTGCCCGCCGACGCCGATCTCCGGGCGCTGGGCCCGGTGCACCATCATCGCGGCGTTCCACCGGATATATGCCCGGATGCGCCGTTCGGTGTGCTCGTCGCCGGGGAACCACGGCTCGCGCTCCGGCGGGATCGTGTTGATGTAGTCGGTGGTGGTCAGCGGCGGGACGCCCACCTGGCTCTCCCGCGCCCGCTCAAGCAGGCGCAGCATGACGTACCGGGCACGCTGGCGACCGCGCTCCTCGATGACCCCGTCCAACGACGAGATCCACTCGGCCGTCTCCTCCGGGTCGATGTCCGGAAGCTGGCTCGGCAGGCCGTCACTGATCACCGGGCGCTTGCGTTCCGTCATGTTGGCTCCTCGGCTGAGAAGAGCGCGTCCTCGCTGGCCACAGGCGTTCCTCTGGTCGGTTGTGTCATGGTTTCCGGTCCCATCCTGCCTTGTCCGCACAGCGGCGTCACGTTCACCGGGGTGATGATGGCCGCATGGACTCGGAAGTGATCACTGTACGCACCGGCGACCGGCCCGTCGTACGCGACATCACCGAACAGGCGGCCGCGTTCGTGGCCGGGCGGGGTGACGGGCTGCTGCACGTTTTCGTACCCCACGCGACGGCCGGGTTGGCGTTGATCGAGACCGGGTCCGGCTCGGACACCGATCTCCTCCGCGCGGTCGACGACCTGCTCCCGGCGGACAGCCGGTGGCGGCACCAGCACGGCTCGCCCGGCCACGGCCGGGACCACGTGCTGCCCGGGTTCGTGGCACCGTACGTCACCGTCCCCGTGCTCGACGGCCGGTTGGCGCTGGGTACCTGGCAGTCCGTCTGCCTGGTCGACCCGAATCCCGACAACCCGACCCGCCAGGTGCGGCTGTCGTTCCTGCCGGCTGCCTAGCTCGCGGCCAGCTGGCTTGGTGGCCTGGCTGTCAATCCGGGCCGAGCCGGGCGTCGATCTCGGCGACCAGTGCGGGCGGTGCGGGCCGCCGTAGGTAGGTACCCCACCCGCCGGGCATGCCGTAGGTGTCGAAGGCCGCCGGACCTCGACCGACCACGGCCGTACACGGCGTGCGGATCAGCCAGATCTGTGCGGTGCCGCCGGTGGTGTCCATCATCGTGACCGCGTCGACCGCGGTGGGCAGCAGGTCGTTCGCCAGGCCACACCAGGTCTTCGGCGGACCCTCGTCGATCCCGCCCAGTGTGCTGTTGACCAGGTCGCGCAGGCGTCGGGTACTGCGGACCGACTCGGCATCGACCAGCCAGGCGTCACCGTCCTGCACCTGGTACCGGCAGATGGCCGTGGCGACCAGCGGCATGGGCAGCACCGGGTCGCGGTACCCGCGCAGGGCCGCGATGTCACCGCCGGCCGGACCGTCGGCCAGCGCCCTGGCCCGGATCCTGTCTGCGCACTTCAGGGTCACGACCGGCATCTGTTCGCGCTGCGCGGCGAGCTGCTCGCGGTACTGGCTGACGAACGCGTCGCGCGGGTCCGGCCAGCCATTGCGTACCCGGTCGCCGGTCACCGCGGTGCGGCAGTTCAGGTCGAGCTGGACGAGCACCGGCGTGCGGTACCGGTAGGACAGCACCAGGACCGGCTTGTGCTCGTAGGCGACGAACGAGCAGTACTGGGTGCGTGGCCGGCTGGGCAGCAGGTTCAACGCCTCCACCACGCGCTCGACGCCGTTGTGCAGGACCAGTGGGCCGCCGATCTCGTCCTCCATGTTCAGTCCGGTGCGGACGAAGCACAGCGTCGCGCGTACCGCGCCGGCCGGCACGAGCGGGCCGGGGGTGTCCTCGCGCGCCCAACCGGCGCCCAGCTGCGTCGGGCAGCCGCCGGGGAGCAGGTCCGCCG
>JAEHDK010000308.1 GCA_016880465.1 Micromonosporaceae bacterium | reverse complement strand
CTGGCGCTTCATCCGGTCGAAGCTCAGCGCGGCGGCGCGGAGGTCGCCCGCGGCGCGGTGGACGATCGCACCGGGCGCGGGCGGCACGTAGACCTCTGGGTCGACCCGGGTGGTGGTGATCTCCGCGGCCTCCTGGATCTGCGCGGGCAGCATGCCGTCGGCGATCGCGAAGACGTCCGACTCGAACTGCGCGCCCTCGTGCCGCGCGCGGACCTGGGTGACGACCCCGGAGATCGTGACCCGGTCGCCGCGCGGCAGCAGTCGTTCGGTGACGACCACGTCGTCGAGCTGCAGATAGCTACCCGGCGAGACGGCGGTCCAGAACTGGAGTGGGGTCGCGTCCGCGGTACCGAGCACGCGACCGACGGGTTCGCCAGGTCGTGCGTGGGTGGTCCCGGTCATGGGGCCACACCCTACGCCGTCCGGACCGCCGATCCGTGGTTGTCCACAGGCGTGTCCGCAGCAGCTGTGTCACTCCGGCCGGGCGTACCGCAGCAGGAGCAGGTCGGCGCCGCGCAACGCGTGCCGCAGGCCCAGCCGGCGCAGCGTGCCGGACAGCGGCTGGCCAGCGGTGATCCGCCCGGCACCCGGGCCGACGAGCAGCGGCGCCACGGTCAGGCACAGCTCGTCGACGAGATCGGCGTCGGTCAACGAGCCCAGCAGATGCGGCCCGCCCTCACAGAGCACCTGCCCCAGCCCGCGGTCGTGCAGCGCGGTCAGCGCGGCGGGCAGGTCCACCACGTGCTCACCGTAGGCCAGCACGTCGGCGACGGGGTCCAGGGCCGCGCGCCGGCCGGCCGGCGCGGCCCGGTGGGTCACGACCACCGGCGTGGTCGGCGCCTCGGCGAACACCGGGCTGTCCGGGTCCAGGTCCAGTCGGCCGGAGACCACCACCATCGTCGGGTACTCCGGGAGGCCGCGCTCGCGCCGCCACGCGCGCCGCGGCTCGTCCAGCCGGATCGGCCCGTACCCCTCGTGGCGCAGCGTGCCCGCGCCCACCAGGACGGCGTCGCATACCATCCGCAGCAGGCCGAACACCCGCTTGTCGGTCGTACCGGACAGGCCCGCGGAGTACCCGTCGACGGTCACCGCGCCGTCCAGGCTGGCGACGAAGTTGACCCGCAGCCACGGCCGGTCCCGCCGGGGGTAGAGCTCGGCGAGGGCCCGGTCGGACAGCGGCTCGGCCTGCGTACCGAGGTGGTGCAGCTCGTCCACGGGACTCCTCACTCGCCGGCCGGACCGGTCGCCGGCGGCGTGGGCGCGGGTCGCCGGTGCTGGCAGTCGCACCAGCTGCCGCCCTTGCACTTGGTGTGCCGCCGGGCCTGACACGCAGGGCAAATCATGGGGAAACCCTATTCAGTACGGCGCCGGGTAGGTCAACAATGGGGGACCGCGAGAGGGTACGGGAGACCATGGCGCGCCAGATCTACCAGTTGAAGGTCACGTTGGGCGACGTGCGGCCGCCGGTGTGGCGCCGGGTGCTGGTTCCCGGCGGGTACACGCTGGACCGGCTGCACCGGGTGATCCAGCACGCAATGGGCTGGCAGGACTACCACCTCCACTCGTTCGAGGTGGCGGGCGTGCAGTACGGCGAGCCGGACCCGGACGGCGAGCTGTCGTTGCGGGACGAGCTGGACGCCCGGCTGGACGCAGTGGCGAGCAAGGGTTCGCGGTTCACGTACACCTATGACTTCGGCGACTGGTGGGAACACGAGGTGGCCGTGGAGGACGTCTTCCCGGCCGAGCCGTACGAGCGGTACCCGGTGTGCCTGGACGGCCAGCGCGCCTGCCCGCCCGAGGACGTCGGCGGCGCGTACGGGTACGCCGACCTGCTCGCCGTCGTCGCCGACCCGGCCCATCCGGAGTACGCCCGGATGCGCGAATGGCTCGGCCGCGACCTGGACCCGGAGTCGTTCCACCCCGCGGTGGCGACCACCCTGCTGCGCCGGATGGCCTGACCAGCACGCCCCTCCCGTTGATCACGACCGGGACGGCGCGATCCGGCCGTAACGATTTGGGAACGCTCCCAAAGCCCCGTTGACAGCGCTGCCGCGACGTTCGACGCTCAGCTCATGGGAGCGCTCCCGGCGCGACCGCCAACCCTCGTACCACCACTGCCGTCCGGCGCGGCAGGCGCTGCGCCGCAGCCGGGCGAGCACACCTCGGACCTGAAAGGGGTCACCATGAGCGTTACCTGGGGCCGCTGGCGAGCTCTCGCCGCGGTCACGCTCGTCGCGGGTCTCGCCGTCGGCACCGCGGCCTGCAGCAAGGACCCGGCCAAGACGCCGAGCGGGCCGATCACGATCAAGGTGCAGACGTTCGGCAACTTCGGCTACGACAAGGCCGTCGCGGACTGGAATGCCAGCCACACCGATATCAAGATCGATCACCAGAAGATGGGCGAGCTGCGCGACTTCGCGCCGCAGTTGGCGCAGTGGCTCGCGGCCGGGTCCGGCGCCGCCGACGTGGTGGGCCTGGAAGAGGGCCAGCTGCTCGGGTACGTCAAGAACCACCAGGGCTTCCTGAACCTGTTCGACGTCGGCGGCCGCGAGCTGGCGAACACGTACGTCGCCTGGAAGTGGGAGCGGGGCCTGGCGGACAACGGCTCGTTCCTGCTCGGGCTCGGTACGGACGTGGGCGGCACCGCGCTGTGCTACCGCCGCGACCTGCTCGAGAAGGCCGGCCTGCCGACCGACCGCGACAAGGTGGCCGAGCTGATCCCGACCTGGGACGCGTACGTATCGGTCGGCAAGCAGTTCGCCGCGAAGAACACCGGCGCCAAGTGGCTGGACAGCGCGACGAGCATCATGCAGCCGTACATCATGCAGCAGGGTTCGTCCTGGTTCTTCGACCCCAGCGACAAGTTCATCGGCGACACCAACCCGATCGTGCGCAAGGCCTGGGACATGGGTCTGCAGATGACCGCCGACGGGCTGACCGCCAAGCTCGCCCGGTGGAGCCCGGACTGGGACGCGGCGTTCAAGAACTCGGCCTTCGCGACCGTGTTCTGCCCGGCGTGGATGACCGAGGGCGTCATCAAGCCGCGGGCCGGCGACGCGAACGCCGGCAAGTGGGACGTGGCGAAGATGCCCGGCGGCGTGGGCAACTGGGGTGGCTCGTACCTCGCGGTGCCCAAGCAGACCGCACACCCCAAGGAGGCCTACACGGTCGCCAGGTACCTGACGTCCAAGGAGGGGCACCTGGCCGCGTTCAAGGAGGCCGCCGCCATGCCGTCGGACCTCGCGGCGCTGGATGATCCGGCGTTCGCGAACGCGACGAGCGCGTACTTCAACAACGCACCGATCGGCAAGATCTTCGCGGACAGCGTCAAGGGCGTGCGGCCGATGGTCCTCGGCTCCAAGCACCAGCAGATCTGGGAGACGATCTGCGAGCCGGCGATGCAGTCGGCCGAACAGGGGAAGGCGACGTCGGACGCCGCGTGGGCAAAGTGGGTCGACGAGGCCAAGAAGCTGGTGACCGGCTGACGCGGAGCCGGCATTGGCGTCGCCGTTGGCGGGTCCGT
>JAEHDK010000307.1 GCA_016880465.1 Micromonosporaceae bacterium | reverse complement strand
GTCGCCGAGCGTCCGGCCCAATGCGGGCCGTCAGCCGCGGATGGTCTTGAACTGCTCGGTCTGCGCCTTGATGGCCCGTTCCGTGGGGAGGCGCTCCATCGAGGAGGCGCCGAAGAAGCCGACCACGCCGTCGGTGCGCTGGAGCACGTAGCGCGCGTCCTCCGGCTCCGCGATCGGGCCGCCGTGGCAGAGCACCAGGACGTCCGGGTTCACCCGTTTGGCCGCGTCGTGCATGGCCTGGATCCCGGCCACCGACTCGTCCAGCGTGCGGGCGGTCATCGCGCCGATCGTGCCGCTCGTCGTGAGCCCCATGTGCGGTACCAGGATGTCCGCGCCCGCCTCGGTCATCGCGGCCGCCTGCTCGGGGTCGAACACGTACGGCGCGGTGAGCAGGTCCCGCTCGTGCGCCTGGCGGATCATGTCCACCTCCAGCCCGAAGCCCATCCCGGTCTCCTCCAGGTTCAGCCGGAAGGTACCGTCGATCAGCCCGACGGTTGGAAAGTTCTGGACGCCGGTGAAGCCCATCCGCTTGAGGTCGTCGAGGAACACACCCATGATCCGGAACGGATCGGTACCGCAGACCCCGGCGAGTACCGGGGTGTCCTTGACCACCGGAAGCACCTCGGCCGCCATCTGCACGACGATCGCGTTGGCGTCGCCGTACGGCATCACGCCCGCCAGCGAACCGCGGCCCGCCATCCGGTACCGCCCGGAGTTGTAGATGATGAGCAGGTCGATGCCGCCGGCCTCGGCGGACTTTGCGGAGAGGCCTGTGCCGGCCCCGCCGCCGATGAGCGGCCGGCCCGCGGCCACCGTGGCGCGGAACCGGTCCAGTGCGGTCTTTCTGTCCATTGTGGATCTCCTGTCTGCCCGCCCCCGGGGGGCGGCGATCGTGGGTGCCGGACCCAACCTGGCCGGGCCGGCTATCCGGCGGTATCGGCGCTGATCAGCCGGTGCAGCGCCCGCGCCAGCTCGGCTCCGAAGCCCGGGTCGTTGATGGCGGCCGGCGAGTCGTGCACGACGACCGCCGTACCCGTAAGCCCTGACCGGATGGCGGCGAAGAGTGCCGCGTCCGCGGCCTCGTCGCGGAACGGACCGGCGCCGGAGTCCAGCGCGGAGACGCCGCCGAGGGGCAGGAAGACCTCGACCGGGCCGGAGGCCTGCCGCAGCTTGCCGGCGATGACCCGGCCGAGCTTGGCCATCTCCTCCGGCGTGGTCCGCATGAGGGTCACGGCCGGGTTGTGCACCACCAGGTTGCGGTGGGCGAAGCGGTCCGGCACGGTCTCCCGCGGGCCGAAGTTCACCATGTCCAGCGCGCCCGTGCTGACCACCTGGGGTACGCCGTGCCGGCCGGCCGCCTCCAGCCGGTGCGGGCCGGCCGACAGCACGCCGCCGACCAGTGCGTCGGCCAGCTCGGTGGTGGTCAGGTCGAGCACCCCGGCCAGCAGGCCGGACTCGACCAGCTTCTCCATGGCCCGGCCGCCGGAGCCGGTGGCGTGGAAGACGAGCACCTCGTAGCCGAGAGCGGTGAGGGTCGCCCGCGCCTCGTCGGCCGCCGGGGTGGTCACACCGAACATGGTCAGACCGATCAGCGGCGCAGCACCGGTGTCAGCGGCCGACCGGCGGTCCGCGTACGCCCGCGCCATCCCGGTGACCGCCGCCACCGCGTT
>JAEHDK010000306.1 GCA_016880465.1 Micromonosporaceae bacterium | reverse complement strand
CCGAGCCGGCGCGCGCGGCTCGGCGCGTTCGCCACCAGCCTGGCGCGCCATTGTTGATCGAGGCCGCCTTCCTGGCCGCGACGTTCTGACCGCCCGCCGGGGGAACCGCACCGGTACCCAGCTACACCACCTACGATCGGCGGGTGACCTCGACGGCCCTGGCTGAGCCCGACACCGCCGTGGACCGCCCGGAGGCCGAGCCGACCCCCGCGGTCCGCGTGCCGGATGCCATCCGCCGCCGGCTCGCGCCCATCGACGAGCGGTTCGACCCCCGCTCCTGGCTCGCCGCGGGCGTGGTGACCCTGATCGCCGCGATCCTGCGGCTGGTCGGGCTCGCGCACCCGCGCGGCAAGATGTTCGACGAGGTGTACTACGCCACCGAGGCGCACACGATGCTGCAGCACGGGGTGGAGTGGGAGGAGTCGAACAACACCGCCAAGTACGTGGTCCATCCGCCGCTGGGCAAGTGGTGCATCGCGCTCGGCGAGTGGCTGTTCAAGTACGACGAGTTCGGCTGGCGGATCTCGGCGGCCGTCGCCGGCATCCTCACCGTCCTCATGATCACCCGGATCGCCCGCCGGATGTTCCGCTCGACCGTCCTCGGCTGTGCGGCCGGTCTGCTCATGGCGCTCGACGGCATGCACCTCGTCCTGTCCCGGGTGGCCCTGCTCGATATCTTCCTGCTGCTGTTCCTGCTCGCCGCGTTCGGCGCACTCGTGATCGACCGGGATGCGCGCCGGGCCCGCTGGCTGCGCCACCTCGCCGCGGGCGCCGATCCGGGCCGGTCGGGCCGGGCCAACCGGCCGCCGATGTCCTGGCGGTACGGCGTGCCCTGGTGGCGGCTCGCCGCGGGCGTCCTGCTCGGCTGCGCGTGCGCGGTCAAGTGGAGCGCGGTGTTCTACATACCGGTCTTCGTCCTTCTCATGGTGATCTGGGAGGTGGGTGCCCGCCGGTCGGCGGGGGTACGCCGGCCCTGGCGCGACACCTTCCTTGACGAGATCGGTTGGCTGGCGCTGAGCCTGGTGCTGGTGGTGGCGACCTACCTGGCGAGCTGGACCGGCTGGTTCCTGACCGACGACGGGTACGACCGGCACTGGCTGAACGGCCAGGGGCTGCGCGAGCCACCGGTATGGGGCGCGCTGCAGAACCTCTGGCACTACCACGCCGAGGCCCTCGGATTCCACAGCACCCTGGAGGCGACCCACCCGTACCAGTCGTGGCCCTGGCAGTGGCTCCTGCTCGGCCGGCCGGTCGCGTTCTACTGGTCGAGCTCCGGGCCGTGCGGCTCGAACAGCTGTGCGGCCGAGGTCCTGCTCCTGGGCACCCCCGTGCTCTGGTGGTCGTTCCTGTTGGCGGTCCCGCTGCTCGTCTGGTTCGGGATCGCCCGCCGCGACTGGCGGATGCCGGCCATCCTGCTGGGCGCGGCGGCCGGCATCGTGCCGTGGTACTACTTCGCGCTGCACGACCGCACGATGTTCTACTTCTACGCGCTCCCGGCCGAACCCTTCCTGATACTCGCCGTCGTCTACGTACTCGGCGCGTTCATGAACCGGCCCGCGGGGTCCGCGCCGTCGCTCGGCGCCGCCGACCGGCGGATGGTGGGCGCGGTGCTGGCCGGCGGCTACCTGTTGGCGGTCGGCCTGTGCTTCGCCTACTTCTATCCGGTCTACACCGGACAGGTGCTCACCTATGCCGAGTGGTCGGCCCGGATGTGGCTGGGCGGCCGCTGGATCTGACCGCGGCGCCGTCCGGTCAGGCCGGCGCCGGTCGGAGGCCGGCGAATGCCTCGGCCAGGAGGGCGCGGATCGCCGGCTCGTCGGCGAGCACCGGCTCGGGGAGATCGGCCACCGCGGCCGTACACCGCCGGGCCGCGTCGTCGAGCTCGGCGAACGGCAGGCCGACGGTGCCCAGTCCGAGCGGTGCGCCCAGCGTCACGGCCAGGTCGTAAAGGCCATCGGCGACGCGGTCCGCGGACAGTAGCGCCCGGACCGGCGCCAGCGGCTCCGCGGCGGCCCGCTCCAGCAGCGCGACGGTGTACGGGAGGAGCGCGCTGTGTACGTCGGCGTGGACCAACCCGTAGTCCCCGCCGAGCACGTGGCACACCCGGTGATGCAGCCCGGATCCGGCGCCCGCGAACGCCAGGCCAGCCAGGTACGCGCCGACCAGGGCCGTCGACCGGGCATCGAGGTCGGTCGGCCGGGACACAGCCGGCGGCAGGGCCTCGACCAGGCGGGCCACCGCCTCGACCGCGAACAGGTCGGTGACCGGGTTGGCGCCCGGCGCGTACCGGGCCTCGACCGCATGGGCGATCGCGTTGAACCCGCTGGCCGCGGTGGCGCGGGGCGACAGGCCGACCGTGAGCGCGGGATCGTAGACGACCACCCGCGGCACCGCCAGCTGGTCGCGCTTGGTCGTCTTGCGGGTACCGGTGATCCCGTATACGGGCGTCACCTCCGAACCCGCATAGGTCGTGGGTACCGCGACGATCGGTGCGCCGCCGTCGACGGCGATCGCCTTGGCCAACCCGGTCGCCGAGCCGCCGCCGACACAGACCAGCGCGTCGGCCGCGACCGCGCTGGCTCGCCAGCGCGCGCTCTCCGCCAGCTCCTCGGGTACGTGTTGAGCCGTCTCGTGCCAGGTGGCAGCCAGCCGGTGACCGAGCCGCTCGGCGATGCGCTTGCCGGTGGCCGCCGCCGAGCCGCCGGCGATCAGCAGGACCCGGCGCGCGCCGAGCGCCTCGACCTCGTCGGCCACGCGGTCGACCGAGCCGATGCCGAAGACCACCCGGCCCGGCTGGGCCAGCGTGAAGTCGTACGGCGCCATCGGTCGTCCTCGCTCCCTGCGCAGCGCGCCCGTTCGCCAGGTTAGCGCTACGGCAGCGTGTTGAGGAACGGCCGCACGGTGATTGTCGACCGCAACACGGGGCCGGCACAATACAACACGATGCTTCGTACAGCAAATCAGTGATCGGTGTGCGTGAGCTGATGGTGATTCGGCGGTACCGAGGGAAGAATCCGCCATTCGACGCCTTTGCCCCTGGCCACGGCCGCGGCCGGACAGGGTTGGGCGGCGGCGGTCCGGGCCGCGAAGATACACACAGTACCTAGGCGGTGTACCGGACGTTGACTTGTTGGCGGGTTCGACGGGCAACCGGCACTGATACAACCACCCAACAAGAACAGTCTCCATGGACATTTTTCCACAGCGACTCGCGGGCGTTCGTCCATGAATCGCCCTGTTCATTTCGGCGTACGAACTGTCAAGTCTTCATTGAGGTCTTGGCGATCGGCATCCCGATGATGTTTCATCCATGTCGTAAGCGGTCATGTCCCGACCGCCACCTGAGGTGGCCGGGCATACCGGCACCGGAAGGAGACAAGAATGATCACGATGTCGTTCAGCAGCGGTGTGCTCGCGACAGTGGCGGCCGCGGCTGTGGGCGCGACCGGCGCCGGTTGGATGCTCTACGGCGCGATCATCGAGAACCGCATCCTCGTGGCGCGGATCCAGCGCTGGGAGCGGCGGACCGCACGCACTCCTCTGTGGACCTCGCGGCTGTCCGGTTACCACACCACCGGGTTCTACGGGCTCCATACGCCCGAACCCCGACCACGCGTTCTCGACGGGAACGTGGTGCTAGCCATCCCCGCAGCGGTGGAACCACCGGCACGACTCGCGATCACGTCAGTGGTAGCGGACGATGACGACGCAATTGACTCCATTGTGGACGATCGTGTGGTCGAGCTGGCACTGCGCCGCAACCAGGCCGAGGTGCGGCGCGCACTGCGCTGCACCGAGCGGCTGCTGATGCAGTCCCGGCGCCACCACGTTGCCCGCCACCGGATCCAGCCGGTGCAGCCGCGCACGCGCCGGCCGCAGCCCGTGATCGGCAGCCCGCGGTTCCCATGGGAGGTCAACCAGCCGGCTCCGGTCGTCGCTCGCGCTGCCTGAGCGCTCAGCTCCTCTGGCCGGCCAGCTCGTCCCGCGAGGTACCGGCGCCGCACCCGGGCTAGGTTCCGGGCAGGCGGATGGTCGCCGTGACGCTCGTGCCGCCGTCGCCCGTCTGCAGCTCGACCTCGTCCGCGAGCTGGCGTACGAGCCACAGCCCGCGGCCGCGGACCGCGCCGACGGTCGGGACGGTGAGGCCGGCGTCCACGCCGACCGCGAGCCCGTTACCCCAGTCGACGACCCGGCAGCGCGCTGTGCCGTCCTGGCGCCACAACCACAGCCGGCCGCGCCCGCCGCCGTGCTGGATCGCGTTGCTGGCCAGTTCGTGGGCGATCAACAGCATGTCGTCGAGCTGAGTGCCGGCGAGGCCCAGGCGGTCTCCGTGGGCTGCGACGGCGGAGCGCAGCGCGACCAGGCTGCCCTTCTCGAACGGCTGGTCCAGGCCGGTCGACCCGACGGAAGGTGCACCGGTGGCGGCGGGCGGCGGACAGTCAGGACTCACCATGAATCACCGCAACCTGGAGCTGTGGCACGCCGGCGATGCCGACCAGCCGCAGTACCTTGTTGACCAGCGGCAGGCAGACGACCGTCATCCGCCGGCCGGAGCCCATGCCGAGGGCGGCGCCGCGCTCGACGAACTCGGCCGACAGCCCGCTCGGGGTCAGGGCCTCGGTGAAGCAGACGACCCGCTGGCCCTGCCGGAGGCCCACCCCGACGAAGGCCGCCATGATGTCGAGCCGCTCCTCTTGATCGGAGAACGTCAAGCACGCATGGTCGCCCGGTCCGAGTTCCTCGACCGAGGTCGGTTCCGCCATCCGCCGCCTGCCCTCCTGACCCGGAACATGGCAAGGTCAGGCTAGCTGGCGCCAACCAACCTCGCATCTCACGCGATCCGGGATGATCGCGCGCGGGTCGCCGTACGGAGTTGCGGAGTAGCAGACCGCGGGTGGCCACGCGCAACCGGAGCGGAACGCTATCGAAGAGCGTCAGCACCAAGCTGGCTCGGCAGGGCGGACAGGGTGGAGCTGAGGGGATTTGAACCCCTGACCCCCTCGATGCGAACGAGGTGCGCTACCGGACTGCGCTACAGCCCCCAGACCGTCGACAAGGTTAGCAGGCGGACCTGCGACCGGGCGAGGGCGGGTCAGAAGCCCGCTGCCCGCGGATCGCCGGCGGGGTGCGTACCGTACCGGATCGAGTAGGGCTGCCCGCGCACCGGGCTCGACCGGTCCAGCCCCGCGATCGCCCGCCGGACCGCCTCCCGCTGGGCGGCCAGCCGGCGCTGGGCCTCCCGGCGCGCGACCGCCCGGCGCTCCTG
>JAEHDK010000305.1 GCA_016880465.1 Micromonosporaceae bacterium | reverse complement strand
CGCGGTGAACCGCGTCATCGCGATCGTCGGGCCCACCGCGACCGGCAAGTCGGCCCTCGGCCTCGCCCTGGCCCGGATGCTGGACGGCGAGGTGGTCAACGCCGACTCGATGCAGCTCTACCGCGGCATGGACATCGGCACCGCGAAGCTGGCTTTGGCGCAGCGGGCCGGCGTACCGCACCACGTCCTGGACATCTGGCCGGTCAGCGAGCCGGCCAGCGTCGCCGAGTACCAGCGGCTGGCCCGGGCGGCGGTCGACGACATCCGGCGGCGCGGCCGTACCCCGCTGGTCGTCGGCGGATCCGGGCTCTATGTCCGGGCGGTGCTCGACGACCTCGACTTCCCGGGTACGGACGCCGACCTGCGGGCGCGCCTGGAGGAGGAGCTGGCGGCGCGCGGACCCGCCCCGCTGCATGCCCGGCTGCGCGCCGAGGATCCGGCTGCGGCTGCCCACATCCTGCCGAGCAACGGCCGGCGGATCGTCCGGGCGCTGGAGGTCAACGCGCTGACCGGCGGCCCGTTCGCGGCCGAGCTGCCGGCCCCCCGCCCCCACTACGACGCCGTACAGGTGGGCCTGGATCTCGACCTGGCCGAACTGGACGAGCGGGTGGCCCGCCGGGTGGACCGGATGTGGGCGGACGGCCTGGTCGACGAGGTACGCCGGCTCGCCGCCGAAGGTTTGCGCGCCGGCCGTACCGCCAGCCGGGCGCTCGGGTACCAGCAGGTGCTGCGGTACCTCGCCGGCGCGACCACCGAGGACGAGGCGCGGGCCGAGACGGTACGGGCGACCCGCCGGTTCGTACGCCGCCAGCGGTCCTGGTTCCGCCGCGACGGCCGGGTGCGCTGGCTGGACGCGGCCCGTGCCGACCTGGCGGACGCCGCGGCCGCCGCCGCGCAATGATGGATCGCATGCGGTTCGTCAAAGGCCACGGTACGGGCAACGACTTCGTGCTCCTGCCCGACCCCGATGACCGGCTCGACCTGCCGGCCGGGCTCGTCGCGGCGCTGTGCGACCGGCGCCGCGGCATCGGGGCCGACGGCGTGCTGCGGGTGGTCCGGATCGCGGGCGACTGGTTCATGGACTACCGCAACGCCGACGGCTCGGTGGCCGAGATGTGCGGCAACGGCGTCCGGGTCTTCGCGCGCTACCTCGTCGAGGCCGGGCTCGTTCCGGCCGGCCGCATCCCGATCGCGACCCGGGCCGGCACCGTGGTCGCCGACGTGGCGGGCGACACCATCACCGTCGACATGCCACCGCCCAAGGTGTACGGCACGGGTACGGCCACCGTGGCCGGCCTGTCCGTCACCGGTACCGCGGTGAGCTGCGGTAATCCACACCTGGTGTGCCGGTTCGGTGACTTGTCCATGCTGGACCTCAGCCGGCCGCCCACTGTGGACGGGGAGCTCTTCCCCGACGGGGTGAACGTGGAGTTCTTCACCGGATCCGGCGAGCAGGTCGCCATGCGGGTCCACGAACGCGGCAGCGGCGAGACGCTGTCCTGCGGGTCCGGCGCCCTCGCGGTGGCCGCCGTCGCGCTCGCCGAGTCCGGCGCGTCGGCCGGTACGGTCGCCGTCGACGTACCCGGTGGCCGGCTCGTCGCGATGTTCGACGGCGACGTCTGCCGGCTCGCCGGCCCGGCCGTACTGGTGGCCGACGGCGAGGTCCACTTAGGACAAATAAGCTAGGCCCGCTGTCGCTTGCTGCCCGGCGCCGGCTGGGTGCGGCTCAGGCGGGCGGCGTAGTGGTCCCGTACGGCCGGCGCGGTGGCCGGTCGAGCCGGGTGTCCTGAGCGAGGATCGCGGCGGGTAGCCGCTGGGTCGCCGGAGCCGGCTCGATGCCCAGCTCGGCGGCCAGCAGCTCGCGGATCCGTTCGTACGCCGCGAGGGCGTCGGCCGGCCGCCGGCAGCGGTACAGCGCCCGCGAGCGACTCGGCCGCCGCCTCCGGGTCGCCGCGCTCCATCGCCGTACGCCCCGCGGCGACCAGTCCCGCCAAGCGCAGCGCATCGAGCTGATCCGGTTCGATGCGCAGAGGTGCCCGCGATGGCGCCGGACGAGAACGCGGGACTCGGCCCACGGCGGGCGGTCCGGCTCGAGCACCCGGCGCAGCCGCGATACGTGTGCCTGTACGACGGTCTGCGCCGGCCGCGGCGGATCCGCGCACCACAGCCGGTCGATCAGACGCTCGACGGCGACCACGTCGTTGGGGTTGGTCAGCAGCGCGGTCAACCTGACGCGCTGCCGGTGGCCGTCCAACCGGAGCAGCGCGCCACCGGCGACCCGAGCGCCAAGCTCGCGCCGGTCGCCGACTTCCCACCGCTGGCCGCGATGACGCAGCAGCTCGGCGTGGGCGTCGGGCTGTACGTGGTGCTCGCGGTGCTGTCGGTACCCATGGTGCGCCTTCTGGTACGGGCGTGGCGCTCGCTCGGGGTACGCCGGCAGGTCGCCCGAGGCAGTAAGGCGGGCGTAATGCCCGTGCGGTTGTCGATGCTGCGTGCGACCATGGGCAGGTACGGCTTACCCGACGTGTCGAGGAGACTGTTTTGCCCGAGCGACCGAACTTCACCCCGGAGTTCGCCGACCAACTCGACACGACCAGGGGTGGCTTCGAGCTGGCGGAACGAGCCGCGCTGCGCCGCGTCGCCGGCCTGTCCACCGAGCTTGCCGACATCAGCGAGGTTGAGTACCGGCAGCTTCGGCTGGAGCGGGTCGTGCTGGTCGGAGTGTGGACCGAGGGCACCGTCGTGGACGCCCAGAACTCCCTTGCCGAGCTGGCCGCACTCGCCGAGACCGCGGGTTCGCTCGTGCTGGAGGCGCTCATCCAACGCCGCGTCCGGCCCGACCCGTCCACGTACATCGGCCGGGGCAAGGTCGGCGAGCTGCGCGGCCTGGTCGCTGCGGCCGGCGCCGACACGGTGATCTGCGACGGCGAGCTGTCGCCCAGCCAGCTGCGTACCTTGGAGCAGCAGCTGACGGTGAAGGTGGTCGACCGGACCGCCCTGATCCTCGACATCTTCGCCCAGCATGCCCAGTCGCGGGAGGGCAAGGCCCAGGTGGAGCTGGCCCAGCTGCAGTACCTGGTGCCGCGGCTGCGCGGTTGGGGTGAGGCGCTGTCCCGGCAGGCCGGCGGCCGGGCCGGCGGGGCCAGCGGCGGGGTGGGCCTGCGCGGCCCCGGTGAGACCAAGCTGGAGACCGACCGGCGGCGCATCAACACCCGGATCGCCAAGCTGAAGCGGCAGATCGCGGGGATGCGTACGACCCGGGAGACAAAGCGCTCGGGCCGGCGGCGGCACGAGGTCCCCGGTGTGGCGATCGCCGGGTACACCAACGCCGGAAAGTCCTCGCTCCTGAACCGGCTGACCGGGGCCGGTGTCCTCGTCGAGGATGCGTTGTTCGCCACGCTCGACCCGACGACCCGGCGGGCGCGCACGTTCGACGGGCGGGTCTACACGCTCTCCGACACGGTCGGGTTCGTCCGCCACCTCCCGCACCAGCTGGTCGAGGCGTTCCGGTCCACCCTGGAAGAGGTGGCCGAGGCCGACCTCATCGTGCACGTCGTCGACGGGGCACACCCCGACCCGGAGGAGCAGGTCCGCGCCGTTCACGAGGTCCTTGCCGAGGTCGGCGCGGAACGGGTGCCCGAGCTCCTGGTGATCAACAAGACCGACATCGCGGACGAGGAGACCCTGCTGCGGCTCAAGCGCCGGTGGCCGGCGGCCGTCGCCGTGTCCGCCCGGCTGGGCGTCGGGCTCGACGACCTGCGCAGCGCGATCGAGGCACGGCTGCCGCGCCCTGCCGTCGAGCTCCACGCCTGCGTGCCGTACGACCGCGGGGATCTCGTCGCGCGGGTCCACCGGCGCGGTGAGGTCATGGACTCCCGGCATACCGGCGAGGGCACGCTGCTGCACGCCCGCGTCGACGAAGGCCTCGCGGCCGAGCTGCGGCCGTTCGCGGTCGGCAGCGCGTACGCGGCCGCCCGCACCGACTGAGCCCGGCCCACGGGAGCGCTCGGCTGATTGCCTGACGTGCGAAACTGGTCGGATGCGGCGCGCGGTGGTGTCGGTAATGGCGTTGGTGGGGCTGATGGGATCAGCCCCACCCGCGACGGCAGGCCAGCTGCCGGCCACCGCCGAGCCGTCCGCACCCCCGTCCGCGTCCGGCGAACCCGCGCACGGTACCGAGGTGTGCGCGATCCGGGACGACCGGCTGATCGAGCTCTCCGGGATGGTGGCGACCGCAACCGGGTACGTCGTGATGAACGACGGCACCGACGTCCTCAGTCGGGGCAAGGTGTTCCAGCTCGACGGCTCGTGCCGGCCGAGCCGGACCGCGTCGTACCCGGCCCCCGGCCAGAAGGACCCCGAGGACATGGCGGTCGGTAAGGACGGGTCGATCTGGGTCGCCGACATCGGCGACGATCCACTGAACCCGCGGCGGCCCAACATCGCGCTGTGGAAGTTCCCGCCCGACCTGACCAGCGGCAAGCCGACGCTCTACCGGCTCAGGTACCCGGACGGCGCACACAACGCCGAGGCGTTGTTGCTGGGGGCGGACGACACCCCGATCATCGTGACCCGGACGGCGAGTACGGCCGGGATCTACGTACCCACCGCGCCGCTCACGCCCAGCAACAGCCCGAGCCAGGCCGGCGCGATGACCAAGGTCGGCGAGTTCACGCCGCAGCGCACCAGTACGAGCAACGGGCTCGGGCTCCTCGGCTACTTCACCGTCACGGGCGGTGCCAACTCGCCGGATCGCAAGAAGGTCGCACTGCGCACGTACTCCGACGCGTACGAGTGGGACGTACCCGACGGCGACGTCGTAAAAGCGATCACGACTGGGAAGCCGCGTATCACCCCGTTGCCGGACGAACCGCAGGGCGAGGCGATCGCCTACAGCATCGACGGCGCATCGTTCCTGACCGTGTCGGAGACCGCCGACCTGCCCGGCGACCAGCTGCCCAAGATCTTGCGGTACCAGCCGAGCAGCGGCACCAAGCCACCCGTCGCCGGGGCCGGCGTCATCACCAAGAAGAACAGCCTTTCGTGGTACGAGCGGCTGAGTCTGTCCGAGGCGACCTCGCTCATCGCCGGCGTGGGGGTCTTGGGCGTGCTGCTGGTACTCGCTGGTGTGATCGGCATCATGCGGGCCCGGTCCCGTACCCAGACGGAGTCTGGCCGGGACCGGCCGGATGCCGGTGATCCAAGCGAGGACAACCAGCCGACGGCTGTCCTCACTGCGGTGCGGGACGGCTACGCCGACTACGGCTACCCGCCGGGTACGTACGCCTCCGGCGGGCATCTCGCGGACGGCTATCCGGCCGGCGATTCCTACCCGCCGGCCGACGGCTACCCGCCCGAAGGGTATGACAGCTACGGCAACCCGCAGGGATACGGGCCCGGCTACCCGCCGGGGCGGTGACGGGCACCCGCGCTCAGATGCGCCGGAGGACCGCCACCACGCGGCCGAGAATCGTCGCGTCGTCGCCGGGAATCGGCTCGAACGCGTCGTTCTGCGGCATCAGCCAGACGTGCCGGTCGCGGCGCCGGTAGGTCTTCACGGTCGCCTCGGTGTCCAGCAACGCCGCGACGATGTCCCCGTTCTCGGCGTTGGGCTGCTGCCGCACCACGACCCAGTCCCCGTCGCAGATCGCGGCATCGAGCATCGAGTCGCCCTTGACCTGGAGCAGGAAGAGGGTGCCCTCGCCGACGAGCTCCCGCGGCAGCGGAAACACGTCTTCGATGGCTTGTTCGGCGAGGATCGGGCCACCCGCGGCGATGCGGCCGAGCACGGGCACATACGCCGGGGTGGGCCGGGCCGCCCGGGCCGCCTCCTCGTCCTCCTCGCCCTGGTCGGCCGGGGGGCGCACATCAACGGCGCGCGGCCGGTTCGGGTCGCGCCGCAGGAACCCCTTCCGCTCCAGCTCCTTGAGCTGGTAGGCCACGCTCGACGGAGAGACCAGCCCGACCGCCTCGCCGATCTCGCGCACGCTCGGCGGGTAGCCGTGCACCTCCACCCACTCGCGGATGAACGCGAGAATGTCGCGCTGCCGGGCCGTCAGGTCCGTGGCGAGCGCCTCCGGTAGGTCGGCCGCGACCGCGCTCACCGCGCGCAGGCGCGGCTCGCCGCCGGCCGGGCG
>JAEHDK010000304.1 GCA_016880465.1 Micromonosporaceae bacterium | reverse complement strand
GGGGTCGGCGTTACTGGCGACCGCCCCGGACCCGCCCCGGCGGCCGGCCGGGACGACCGGCCGACGGAGCCCGGCCGTACACCGACCGGAGGACGGCCGATGATTTACGGAGGTGGCCTGACGGCGGACAGCCATGCCGGCCTGCCCGGCGGTACCGTGCGTGGCGGAGGAACGCATGGACGCACACGGCACGGTGCTGGAGCTGCTCGGGGCCTGGGCGGTGGGTGCTTGCGACGAGGGCGAGACCGCCGCGGTCGAGGCACACATCGGCCACTGTGGGTCCTGCGCGGCCGAGGCCCGCCGGCTCCGCGCGGCGGCGCACGTCCTCACCGCCGGCCGCGTCGACACCCCACCCCGCGGGCTGCGCACGTCGCTCCTCACCGATGTGCGCCGCCGCCGTTCGGCCAACGAGCCGTCCGGCACGGCCGTGCTGGGTCGGCTCGTCGACGCGTACGCCCGCCAGGTCGCGTCGCTCGACGGCCTGCTGAGCGCCCTTGATCCGGCCGGCTGGCGGCTCCCGGACCCGCGCCACGGCAGCATCGGCGGACTCGTCACCCACCTCACCGCAAACGACACGGCGCTCGCGACCGAGCTCGACCTGCCGATCCCGGCCCGGCCGGCCGGGACCGACCCGCACGCCGCCTGGCGGACCGTGGCGGACACGCTGGTCCGGGGGCTCGGCAGCGGCACCCGGGGGGACGCCGAGGTGCGGCTCGCCGGCCGGGTCCCGCTGCGCCGCCCGCTGCGGGAGGCGGTGATCCAACGCGCGTTCGAGACCTGGATCCACCTGGACGACGTGGGGGCCATGCTGGGCCGCGAACTCGCGCCGCCCCCCGCGGACCACGTACGGCACGTCGTCGACTTCGCGGTCGGCCTGCTGCCGTCGACGCTGGCCGCGACCGGTACCCCGCCCGCCGCGGGCACGGCCCGGCTCGGCCTCACCGGCGAGGGCGGCGGCTCGTGGACGGTCGCGCTGTGCCCGTCGGGCATCGGTCCGGAGATCATGACGCTGACGGCCGAGGCCACCGACTTCTGCCGGCTCGCGGCGAACCGGTACACCCCGGCCGAGATGCCCCACCGGGCCACCGGCGATCCCGCGCTTGTGGCGCAGGTCCTCCACGCCACGTCGCTGCTCGGCTGCGACTGACCGGCGGTTACCGCAGTACGGTCGCGAAGGTGCCGACCCGGCGGAAGCCGCACCGGCCGTACACCCGCCGGGCCGCCAGGTTGAAGTCGTTGACGTAGAGGCTGACGGACGGCGCCACGCGGCCGAGCGCATCGGCGACGACGGCTGCCATCGCGGTGGTACCGAGCCCCCGGCCCCGCCAGTCGGGCGCCACCCAGACGCCCTGGACCTGCGCCGTGTGCCGGGTGACGACGGCCAGCTCGGCCTTGAAGATCACTCGACCGCCGACGATCTTCGCGTACGCGCGCCGCGCCCGGACCAGCTCCGTGACGCGCTCCCGGTACCCACGCCCGCCGTCGTCCTGCACCGGCGAGACGCCGACCTCCTCGGTGTACATCGCCACGGCAGCCGGGTAGAGCAGGTCGAGCTCGCTGCCGCGGACCAGTCGTACCCCCGGATCCGGCGTGACGCCCGGCGGCGCGTGCGTGGCGAGCAGCGGCTGTACGGTGCGGATCTCGCGCGCCGGACCCCACGCGGGCGCGAGCCGGTCCCACAGCCCGAGAACCGCGTCGGACGGCCCGACGAGCGACGTGCAGCCGCGCGGGTTCTCGCCGGCCGCCTCGGCGAACGCCGCCACCGCGGCCGGGCCGGCGGCGACCGGGATCACGTTCGTGCCGAGCCAGCACAGCGCCTCGAGCCGGCGGCGCGGCCCGTACCCGAGCACCCGTCCCTCGGTACGCCACCAGCCCAGCCCGGTCATCCGGACCCGCTCGGCGACCGGTGCGGCGGCGATGGGATCCAGGTCGAGAAGTCGCTCGACGGCTGGACGCTCGGCGACGCCGAGGGGCCGCGCGGGCATCGTCAGCACGACTACCAATCTGCCATGCAAGGCCCGGGCGGTGCGTACCCGCCCGGCGGTCGAGGAGTTCCTCCAGCAGACTTGTCGACGAGGTGTTGACGATATATCGTCAACGCATCGTCAACAGTACGAAGGAGATGATCAACGATGCCCGGATGGATGCACGCGGAACGCCGTTATGCGTTTGGTCCCTGGCGCCCTGGGTTCGGCCCCGGCATGCACGGCCGTGGCCGTGGCCGTGGCCGTGGTCGGGGACGCGGCCGGGGTGACGTGCGGGCGGCCATACTGGCGCTGCTCGCCGAGCGGCCCATGCACGGGTACGAGATGATCCAGGAGCTCGACTCGCGTACCGGCGGGATCTGGCGGCCGAGCCCCGGCTCGGTCTACCCGACGCTGCAGCTGCTGGAGGACGAGGGGCTGATCGGCAGCGAGGAGACCGACGGCCGGCGCCGGTTCACGCTCACCGAGGCGGGCCGGGCCGAGGCCGGGCAGGCCGCAGCGAACGCGCCGTGGGCGGAGTACGCGGACGACACGGTCTCCCAGGCACAGGACTTCCGCGAGGCCGCGTTCGGCATCATGAGCGCACTGCGGCAGGTCGGATTCGCCGGCACCGACGAGCAGCGCGCCCGCGCCCTCGAGGTGCTCAACGAGACCAAGCGCAAGCTCTACGCGATCCTCGCGGACTGAGCTGGGCTAGCTGACCGTCACTGACGGGCCGGTCAGGCCGCGCAGCTCCGGGGGCAGCTCGGCGCCCATCTCGTCGGCGAGGCGGAGCGCCTCCTCGATCAGGGTCTCGACGATCTGCGACTCCGGTACGGTCTTGACGACCTCGCCGCGGACGAAGATCTGTCCCTTGCCGTTGCCCGAGGCGACCCCGAGATCCGCCTCGCGGGCCTCGCCGGGCCCGTTGACCACGCAGCCCATCACCGCGACCCGCAGCGGTACGGGCAGGCCCTCCAGCCCGGCGGTGACCTCGTTGGCCAGCTGGTAGACGTCCACCTGCGCGCGCCCGCAGGACGGGCAGGAGACGATCTCCAACCCGCGCTCCTTGAGCCCGAGGGACTCCAGGATCGCGTTGCCGACCTTGACCTCCTCGACCGGCGGTGCCGACAGCGAGACCCGGATGGTGTCGCCGATGCCCTCGGCCAGCAGCGCCCCGAACGCCACGGCGGACTTGATCGTCCCTTGGAACGCGGGGCCGGCCTCGGTGACGCCGAGGTGCAATGGGTAGTCGCACCGCTCGGCCAGCTGCCGGTACGCCCGGACCATCACGACCGGGTCGTTGTGCTTGACCGAGATCTTGATATCGCGGAACCCGTGCTCCTCGAAGAGCGAGCACTCCCACAACGCCGACTCGACGAGCGCCTCGGCGGTCGCCTTCCCATGCTTTTCGAGCAGCCGGCGATCCAGCGAGCCGGCGTTGACCCCGATCCGGATCGGCGTACCGGCGTCGCCGGCGACCCGGGCGATGTCCGCCACCTTGTCGTCGAACTGCCGGATGTTGCCCGGGTTCACCCGTACCGCGGCGCAGCCCGCCTCGATTGCGGCGAACACGTACTTCGGCTGGAAGTGGATGTCCGCGATCACCGGGATCTGCGACTTGCGGGCGATGGCGGGCAGCGCGGCGACGTCGTCCTGGGACGGTACGGCGACCCGCACGATCTGGCAGCCCGTCGCGGTCAGCTCGGCGATCTGTTGCAGCGTCGCGTTCACGTCCGCGGTCAGCGTGGTCGTCATCGACTGGACGGAGACGGGGGCGCCGCCGCCGACCGGTACCGAGCCGACCATGAGCTGGCGCGACGGGCGGCGCGGAGCCAGCGGCGGCGGCGGCACGGCCGGCAGGCCGAGGTTGACGGTGGTCACAATCGGCTCACCTGGTGATCGTGATGGGGTTGACGAAGTCGGCAGCCACGGTCAGTAGCGTGAACCCGCCGAAGATGATGATGATCGCATAGGTGATCGGCATCAACTTGAAGTAGTCGACACGCCCCGGGTCGGGACGGCCGAGCCTGGCATAGACCCAGGAGCGGATCCGCTCGAACCAGGCGATCGCGATGTGCCCGCCGTCGACCGGCAGGATCGGCAGCAGGTTGAACACGCCGACGAAGAAGTTCAGCCCGGCGAGCAGAGCCAGGAAGTCCGGCCAGTAGTTGTGCTGGGCGAGTTCGCCGCCGATCCGGCTGGCCCCGACCACGCTGATCGGGGTGTTCGCGTCCCGCGGCTCGCCCGACAGCGCGGCCCAGAGCTTCGGGATCTTCTGCGGGAAGCTCTTCAGCGCGGCGACCGTACGGTTGAACATCTGACCCGTCAGGTCCGCGGCGCGGCCGAAGGCGCCCACCGGACCCGCCGTCGTCGTGGGTATCGCGGGCGAGATGCCGAGCACGCCGACCCGCTCCAGGTCGCCCGGCCCGATGTCGCCGATCGCGGTGTTCCGGTCGACGCTGTCCTTGACCCGCTCGGTGTACGCGACCGCCACCGGCACCGTGTGTGACTCACCGCCGCGCTCGTACGTGAGCTGCAGGGTCTTGCCGCCGGAGGCGCGGATCTTCGCCGTGGTTGCGTTCCAGGTCGACACCGGCTGGCCGTCGATCGCCGTGATCACGTCGCCGGGCCGCAGGCCGGCCCCCTTGGCGGGGCTGGCCGGCGCCGTGGCCGGGTCGCATTGCACCTGCTGGCCGGTCTTCGCCTCGACCTGCCACTGCGGCGTGATACACGGGGAGACGTTCTCGACCGCCGCCCGCTGGCTGTCGAGCTTGCCTTCGTCCGGCAGCGCGACGAAGGCGAAGATGCCCCAGAGGATCGCGAAGCCGAGCAGGAAATGCGCCACCGACCCGGCGGACATCACGATCGTGCGCTTCCACACCGGGAACCGCCACATCGCGCGCTTCTCGTCACCGGGCTCGACGTCGTCGTCCTGCGGGGTCATTCCGACGATCTTGACGAAACCGCCCAACGGGATGGCTTTCACCCCGTACTCGGTCTCGCCCTTGCGGAACGACCACAGGGTGGGACCGAAGCCCACGAAGTACCGCGTGACCTTCATGCCGAATGCCTTCGCCGTGGCCAGGTGTCCGGCCTCGTGCAGGCACACCGAGATCAGGATGGCAAGGGCGAAGAGCAGCACCCCAAGTGCGTAGGCCATCAGGCTCCTTCCGCCGCCGTCGCGATGATCTCCCGCGTTCGGGCGCGTGCCCAGGCCTCCGCGGCGAGAACCTCCTCGACGGTACCTGGTTCGCCGAAATCGGGCGCCTCGCCGAGCACCTGGGCCACATTGTCGACAATGCCAAGGAACGCCAGCCGGCGGGCGACGAAGGCGGCAACGCACTCCTCGTTCGCCGCGTTGTAGATGGCCGGCCGGCAGCCACCGGCCTCGCCGGCGGCCTTGGCCAGCCCGACCGCGGGGAAGGCGTCGGCATCCAGCGGGCCGAGCTCCCACCGGTGGCTCTGCGTCCAGTCCAGCGCGGGCGCGGCCTGCGCGACCCGGTCGGGCCAGCCCAGCGCAAGCGCGATCGGCAGCCGCATGTCGGGCGGGCTGGCCTGCGCGATCGTGGAGCCGTCGACGAACTCGACCATCGAATGCAGCACGGACTGCGGGTGGACCATGACATCGATCCGGGCGTACGGGACCCCGAACAGCTCATGCGCCTCGATCACCTCAAGGCCCTTGTTCACCAAGGTGGCGCTGTTGATGGTGACCACCGGGCCCATGTCCCAGGTCGGATGGGCCAGGGCCTGCTCCGGGGTGACGGCGCCGAGCTCGGCCCGGCCACGGCCGCGGAAGGGGCCCCCGCTGGCGGTGAGCACCAGCCGCTGGACCTCGGCGGCGGCGCCGGCCCGCAGGCACTGCGCCAGC
>JAEHDK010000303.1 GCA_016880465.1 Micromonosporaceae bacterium | reverse complement strand
GCGCGGCCGGCTAAGCCTGGGGGGTTGAGCGCAGCCACTGCGCGGGAACAGCCGGCGCCGCCGGGCGGGCGGAGCGAGCCCCGACCGGCTCAGCCCTTGCCGGCGTGGCTGGCGAGCTGAGCGAGCCCGCTGACGAGCCCGCCGGCCAGGTCGCCGCCCCCGAACGCGGCCGCCATCGACAGCGCGGCGAGCTTGCAGTCGCGGTCGGGCAGCCGCCGGCGTACCGCCGCACCGGTGACGATCTCCAGTACGCGCTGGTTCGGCGAGACCGCCACGAGGATCGAGCGGTCCGGGTCGGCGAGCTGGCCGTGCAGCTTCTCGGCGCGCTCGCGGACGGGCTCCTCGAGATCGCCGACGTAGATGCTGAAGGTCAGCCCGGTCGAACTGTCCGCCAGCCGCATCGCCTCGTCGAGGCGGAGCAGCTGCCGGGTGTTGAAGGGCCCGTCGAGCACATCGGGCTGCCCGGTCGGGGTGTGCTCACCAACGGTCACTTGCGCCTCCCGTCACGCCGTGCCCGTCCGGGACCGGCTGGGCAAGCAGCGGCCCCGGCACGTGCTCCGTCGATGTCACCGCGGCCCGCGCCGGACCCGACGGCAGCACGGCCGGACCCGCGGTGCCCGTCACCTGCTCCGGCTTGGCCAGGAACCAGACCGGCGTGAAGTCGAACGGCCGGCCCGGCCGGTACCGCTTGGCCCGGCGGGCGCCGCCCACGTACACCAGTGCGGTGATCACCACGGTGATCACCAACGCCGGCACCAACGGCTCCAGCACCTCGAGATAGTTCACCCTCAACGCCCCCGGGCGCGACAGAAGGGACCAGGACTAACCGCGATTCACGGTAGCTGGTACGACCTCGTGCCACAGCGCCGGGTGGCGTTCCCGCCAGGGCACCTGCTGTTCGACCGCGGCGGCGACCGCGAGCAGCAGGGCGTCCTCGCCGACCCGGCCGGCGAGCATCGCGCCGACCGGCAACCCGTCGTCGGTCCGCCCGACGGGCAGTGACACGGCCGGCTGGCCGGTGACGTTGTACCCGGCGCAGAACGGCGAGAACCGCTTCTGCCGGGCGTAGTCCTCGGCCGGGTCGCCGGTCTCGGTGAAGTAGCCGAGCCGGGCCTGCGGTGCCGCGAGCGTGGGGCACAGCAACAGGTCGCAGTCGTCGACCGCGCGCATCGCCCGGCGTACCTCCGCCTGGACCTCGGCGAGCACGACGAGCAGCTCGGGCACCGTCAACCGCGCGCCCTGCACGCGCAGCCAGCGGGTGAGCGGCAGTAACCGGTCCACCCGATCCGGGGGTACCGGTTGCAGCGTCAACGCGGCCCACAGCGAGTCGAATCCCGCGGTACCGGCGTCCAGGAAACCCGGCACGTCGACGACCTCGTGACCGGCGGCGGCCAGCGCCTGCGCAGCGACGTCGACCGCGGCCCGGCACGCGGGATCGACCTCGACGGCGACGAGCATCGGCGTGGTGAACCGGCCGATGCGCAACGGTGGTACGGCGTCCGGCCGCAGCGCCGCCGCGAGGTACCCGGTGTCCGGCCGGGCCGGAACCGGGTACGGCTCGCCCGGCTGGGCCACCGCCATCGCGTCGAGCAGCGCGGCGACGTCGGCGACCGTACGGCCGATCGGCCCGTTGGTCGGCAACCCGAACCCGCCCGCGCCGAGCGGCCCACCGCTGACCACCCCGCGGCTTGGCTTGTACCCGACCAGCCCGCAGATCGAGGCGGGGATGCGTACCGACCCCCCGCCGTCGTTGCCGTGGGCCACCGGCAACAGGCCCGCGGCCACGGCGGCGGCCGCCCCGCCACTGGAGCCGCCGGCGGTGAGCTCCGGCGCCCACGGGGTCGCCGCCGGCGGCGCGACCACTGTCTCGGCATGCAAGGACAGCCCGAACTCCGAGGTCGTGGTCTTGCCGAGGCTGATCGTGCCGGCGTCGCGGAGGAGCCGTACGACATCGGCGTCGACGGCCGGCACGAAGTCGGCGAACGCCGCCGAGCCGAACGTCGTCCGTACGCCGGCCGTCAGGGTCAGATCCTTGATGGCGATCGGCACCCCGTGCAGCGCCG
>JAEHDK010000302.1 GCA_016880465.1 Micromonosporaceae bacterium | reverse complement strand
CACTCCGCCCGTGCCGACGCCACCGGCCGGCGGAGTCGGCGGCGGCGGCCCGGTTGATGGCGCCCCGGCCGGCGACGCGGCACCCCCCGCTCCCGCGGCCACCCTCGACGCGCTCGCCCGGGGACTCGCCGGCCTGCCCGTCCTCGTCGGCAACGCGGGTGCGGGGATCGGTTCCAACTCTTTTGTCATCGCCGGGGACCACACCACAACCGGCCGGCCGATCCTCGCCAACGACCCGCATCTGAGCCCGACGATGCCCGGGATCTGGTACCAGATGGGGCTGCACTGCAGCTGTGGCTACGAGGTCGCCGGGTTTACGTTCTCCGGCGTACCCGGCGTGATCATCGGGCACAACGCGCGCATCGCCTGGGGCTTCACGAACCTGAACCCGGACGTCACCGACCTGTACCTCGAGTACGTGCGGCGCGACCAGTACCTGGTGGACGGCCGCTGGCAGCCGCTGGAGAAGTCCACCGAGACCATCAAGGTGGCCGGCGGTCCCGACGTGCCGCTGATCGTACGGCGGTCCAAGCACGGTCCCCTGCTCTCCGACGCGTCGAAGGTGCTGCGCGATATCGGCGTGCAGCCGCCGGTGACCCTGAACGAGGCCGCGGCACAGGCGGCCGCGGCCGGCTCGCCGGACGGCTACGCGGTCGCGTTGCGGTGGACCGCGCTGGACCCGGGCCACACCGCGGAAGCCATCTTCGCGATCAACCGGGCGGCCGGCTGGGCCGACTTTCGCGCGGCCGCGGAGCTGTTCGACGTACCGGCGCAGAACATCGTCTACGCCGATGTCGAGGGCACCATCGGGTACCAGTCGCCCGGTCGGGTACCCGTACGGGGCAAGGGCGACGGCCGCTGGATGGCGCCCGGCTGGGACTCGGCGTACGACTGGACCGGCTTCGTGCCGTTCGCCGAGCTGCCCTGGGAGCGCGACCCGAACCGGGGCTACGTGGTGACCGCCAACCAGGCCGTCATCGGGCCGCAGTACGAGCACCTGCTCACCACCGACTGGGCATACGGGTACCGCAGCCAGCGCATCGTCACCATGCTCGACCGGGCGCTCGGCAGTCCGGCGGCGCCCGGCCGCCTCTCGGTGGCCGACGTGGCCGGGATGCAGTTCGACAACCGCAACTCGATGGCCGCCGTGCTCGTACCGACGCTCCGGCGGATCCCGCTGACCGGCCGGGCGGCGAAGGCACAGGCGCTGCTGACCGGCTGGGACTACCAACAGCCGGCCGACGGCCCGCGGGGCAGCGTCGCGGCGCACTCGGCGGCGGCCGCGGCGTACTACAACGCGGTGTGGCGGCACCTGTTGCGGCGCACCTTCGACGAGCTGCCCGCCGACTACGCGCCCGACGGCGACGACCGCTGGTTCGAGGTCGTCCTTACCCTCGTCACCGACGCCACCTCGGCGTGGTGGGACGACCAGTCGACGCCGCAGACCGAGAACGCGCTCGACATCGTGCAAAGCGCGATGGCCGGCGCGGCCGACGAGCTGACCCGTGCCCAGGGTGCGGATCCGCAGGGCTGGCGGTGGGGACGGATGCACAGGCTGACGCTGGCGAACCAGAGCTTCGGCAAGTCCGGCATCGACCCGATCGAGTGGCTGTTCAACCACGGCCCGATCGGCGTGCCGGGCGGCAGCGCGATCGTGGACGCCACCGGGTGGGACGCGGCGGACGACTCGTACGACGTGACGGCCGTACCGTCGATGCGGATGGTCGTTGATCTGTCCAACCTGGACGAATCCCGCTGGATCCAGCTGACCGGCAACTCCGGCCACGCGTTCCACCCGAACTACCGCGACCAGTTCGACCTTTGGCGTACCGGCGAGACCCTGCCGATGCGCTGGACCGAGGCCACGATCGCGCGGGAGGCCGCGGAGACGCTCACGTTCCGGCCGTGAACAGTCGGTCGACGGCGGCCCGGGCCCGCCGGGCCGTCCGCAGGTAGTGGTCGACGAACTCGCCCGGGTCGTCCGCGCCGAGCACGGCCACCACGCCGGCCAGCTCGACGCCGTGCCGCGGGAGCTGGTCGCTCGGCCGGCCGCGGACGAGCATCAGGCTGTTGCGCACCTGGGAGGCCAGCT
>JAEHDK010000301.1 GCA_016880465.1 Micromonosporaceae bacterium | reverse complement strand
GGCTCGGGGTCGGGCAAGCGGTCGAACCGGATCACCACCACGCCGGCGGTGATGACCGCGGTCGCGGCGAGCACGGCCAGCAGGCCGAGCACGGTCAGCCGCAGCAGCGGCCTGGTGGGCTGGCGATGGCGGGGCACGTCCACGGGGGTCGCCTCCTTCGGCGGTCACGGCGTGCGCCGAGGAGGCACACAAGCCGTTGACCCTGCCGAACGAGGCGGCGTTAGCCAACCTGAGCGCGTGGTTCAGTGAGACTTCCCACGCGCGATACCGGGTACTCAGCTACGTGTCCGACATGTCAGCGGACCACTTTGATGTTGAAGTCCGGCGTACCCAGCGCGCCGTAGAGGCGCAGCCACAGCGCGACCAGCAGCTCCTGCCCACGGGCGTTGCTGAGGTCACCGAGATCGATGACGTCCCGCCAGCCGAGTTCCCGGAGCAGTTCGATCGCGGCGGACTTGGCCTCCGGTTCGTTGCCGGCGACGAACATCGTGTGGTCGCCTCCCGCGAGGTGCTGCGGATCCACCATCACGGACGCGTTGACCGTGTTCAGCGTCTTGACGACGCGGGCCTCCGGGAACGCGCGCTGGATCTGCTCCGCCAGCGAGTCGGTGTCCTCGACCAGCAGCGTGGTCGGCAGGCCGGCGGTCTGGCCGGAGAAGTCGAGCGGGTTGGCCACGTCGATCAGCACCTTGCCGGCCAGCCGGTCGGCGCCCGCCATCGTGAGCGCATCGACCGAGGCGCCACCGGAGGTGGCGTTGACGACCAGCTCGCCGTGGGCCGCCGTGTCGGCGAGCGGGCCGACCCGCACACCGGGGTGCACCACGGCCCACGCCGCCGCTTCGGCCCGGGCCAAGGTAGCGGTGACATCGCGCGTGCCCATCATGACGTCGTGGCCCAGCTCGGCGAACTTGCCCGCGAGCAGCTGGCCGGCGACTCCGGTACCCAGGACCGCAATCCGCATGGGTCCACCGTAGGTCAGTCAATTGCGACGCGATGCGACAACGCGGTCGGGAACCGGAACCGGATGAGCCGGCCGGCCTCCGCGCGCAGCTCCGCTGTGGCGGTACGAGTCAGCTCGTCGAACACCGTCAGCGTGAGCGTCGCCTCCCGGCGCTGCAGTGCATCGGACCAGACGCCGGCCACCATCCCGTCGACGAGAAACGTGGGCAGCCACTTGAGATTCGCCGGTAGGTAGACCCGTCCGCGGTACGCGTCGGGCAGGATCCGGGTACGCCGCTTCGCCGCATAGGCCAGCAGCACGCTGTCGAACGCCGGCAGGAACCGGACCGGCGCCGGGGTGTCCGGGTCGGGCCGGGGCGCGTTGGGCCGGTCGTACAGGGTGCGGCCGCTCTCGTCGGTCAGCCGCAGCAGGTCGAGCCTGGCCAACACCGCGCGGACCGGAGGTACCGGCCAGCCGATCCAGCCGGCAAGGTCGTCCGCGCCCGCCGGGCCGAACGCGCCCAGGTACCGGTGGGCCACCTCGCTCAGCGCGGTGTCCGGATCGGGTGGTTCGCCGGCCGCGACCGCCTGGTATGCCCGCGGTGTCCGGCCGTCCCAGACGCCGTCGCTGGGTACGCGTACCAGCCGGGTCGACGTGATCAACGGCCGGAACCGGTACGACCGCTGCCGCGCCAGCTCGGCGGGGTCAATCTCCTCCGGGCGCTCGGTGACCCGCCGCTCGATGAAGTCTCCGAGGTCCGCGAGGCTGCGCCGCGCCCCGGTGGCGTACCGCAGCACCTCGGCGTGCAGCGAGCGGGTCGCGGGCGACTCGGCCAGCCGTGACCAGAGCGCGACCGGTATCGAGGGCCAGTACTGGGCCTGCAGCGCGCCGATCGACTCGATGACCGGCACCAGCGGGCCGGTCCACGGCTCGAGCAGGCCTTGGCGGGCAAGGACCGCCCGGCTCAGGGCCCGGTCGGTGAGGCGCATCGGACGATTGTGCCGCGCTCGCGCCCGTGACCTGCCGGGCGGTGGCCCGGTGGCGGTGGCCTGGTGCCCGGTGACCCGGCGCCGGGGAAAGAACGTGCGACTGTCCGTGACGCCTGATAGCGTGCTGTGCATGATCTCCTGAGACGGATGCGCACGCCGTGTCGCGTGCGTTGCGCCCGCTGTCCTGCGGCGCCGCTGCCTCTTCTTCCTCCGACCGAGCTTTCGGGAGACAACCATGCGCAAGACCAGATCCGCTGATGCCGAGCCGGCCGACGCCGGGCCGGCCAAGTCCCCGACGTCCGGCGCGGTCAAGTCCCCGGCCAAGTCCGGAGCGGCCGCGGCCGCCAAGTCTGCGGGGCCGGCCAAGACCGCCACGCGGGCGAAGGCCGCAGCGCCGGCCAAGGCGGCGGCCGCCAAGTCTGCGGGGCCGGCGAAGGCCGCCAAGGCAAGCAAGGCCACCGCGCCGGGCGTGGCGACGGCCGTGCCGGCCCAGCCCGCGGGCGACGAGACCGCGCCGGACGAGGTACCGATGAACCGCGCCGAGCGGCGTCGTAAGGGCAAGAAGACGGTGCCGGAGCCCGGCTACAGCAGGGTGCTCAGCCCGGGTCGGCGTGGCCCGATGGCCGGCTCGCGTAACTTCGCCACCCGCCGTAGCGGCTGAGCCGACCGGCCGAGCGCTCCGGGTGCCGGCCGACGAGCCGGCACCCGGAGTGTGGATCGACTCGCCATCCCGCCACCGCCGCCAGTCGGCCGCCACGGCCGCTTCGTTCGACCGGCGGCGAGGTTGTGCAGGTACCCCTCGCGGGTGGCACCGGGCGGATCTGCGCGGATAGACCGCCCGTCCGGCTGGGCAAGGTCACGCGGCGCGGACCCGGTACAGGTCGCGCAGGCAGCCGACCTCGCCGCCGTGGTGCGCGTCGTGATCGATCATCGTCCAGAAGATTCGCCACGCCGGCCACTGTTCGCCCCAGTTGGTCAGCACCGGCTCGGCCAGGTCGGCATCGGTCAGCCTGTCGAGATCGCCCTGCAGTAACGACTGGCCCTCCGCGAGCTGGGCCAGTGCACCGTCCACTGTGGGGAGTGCCGGCCGGTCGCCGAAGGTGAGCCGGCGCGCCCCGTACGCCCACTCGTGGTACATCACCTTGCAGTCGGCAACGTGGCTGAGCCGCCACGCGATCGTGGGTCAGCCCGTTCGAGCCGGTTGAGCAACCGCTGGTAGGTCTCGCCTGACTGGTAACGCAGCAGCTCGACACGTGACATACGGCTATTCCCCGGTGGCTCCGTCGACGCGCTCCCGCAGCAGGTCCGCATGGCCGAGGTGGCGCGCGTATTCCTTGAATAGGTACAGGTACACCCAGCGCACGGTGTACCGCCGCGCGCCGCCGACGGTGTCCGCCAAGGACAGTCCGGCGAGGATCTCGCGCGAACGGGCGCAGTGCTCGACATAGCAGTCCAGGTCGGCAAGCGCGGTCGCGGCCGACACGTCGTCGAAGTCGCTGTCCGGGCTGGCGTCTGTGCAGTACCGCAGCGGTACGTCCGGGTCGGCGAGCCGGTGCGCGTAGACCCGTTCCATCTCGGTCAGGTGTCGCACCAGCCCTATCAGCGACATCGGCGACGGCGGGCACGACCGTTCGGCGAGCTGTTCGGGGGTCAGGCCGGCGCACTTCGTACGCAGCGCGGCGCGGTAGTACTCGACCCAGCCGTCGAGCAGCGCGCGTTCGTCGCCCAGTAGGTCCGGCTCAACGCGCTCGAACTCGAGGCCGGGTGCGGTCATCCATCGACCGTACTGGTCATCGCGCGGGCTTTGGGGGCGGCCCGGAGTTGCGCAAGGAGCCCAGCTTGCCCAGGGCGTCGAACCAGAACGGCCCGCCGAGGCTCGCCGCGGCCGCCGTGATGAGCCAGCCGAGCACCTTGAGCGCCCACCCGCCCCAGTCGGTACGGCCGGGCAGGTTCGCCCGGTCCCAGCCGATCGGCAGGGACAGTCCCGCCAGCACCCCGCGCTGCTGCTCGACGCATTGGCCGGCGTCGGCGGGGCGGTCGGGGCAGCCCTGTGCCGACACCGCCTGCGCGACGACGGCCTGGCGTACCGGCTCGTCGCGGTAGAGCGAGCCGCCGATCGCGATCGCGTCGACCTGCACGCCGATCGCGACCGCGAGGCCGAACACGATCAGCCACTTCTTGGCCCAGCGCTTGTACCAGCCGGACACCCGCTGCATCTGGCCGTCGTACCAGCGCTCGATGCTGGTCCGCAGCCGGTCGATGTCGGCGCCGGCGTCCCGGGCGAGCGCGATCAGCGCGTCCCGCCCGGCGAGGTTGGTGGGCAGCCGCGCGACGGCGGCCTGGAACTCCGTGGCCGAGCTCGCTCGGCCGGCCGGCATCAGGAGATCGACCAGCGCCCGGGTGAACGTCTCGGCGGACACGTACGACGGGCCGTGCCCCCGGGACGGGCGAAAGCTCGGGCGCTTGGACGCGGACACCAAGGGGTGCCCGACCACCGCCCCGGTGAGCCCACCCGGCGGCAGCACGATCGTATGGCCGGGGTCCCCGCTCGCCGCGGTCCGTACCGCGGCGGCGGCCCGCGCGCCGGCGGCCCGCGAGGTCGGCTTGATGATCGCCTGCCGCTCCAGCTTGCGGTCACGCGTGCCGTCGAGCAGTTGGCGCAGGCCGCGCAGTAGGAACGACGCCCGCTTGTTGAGTACGTTGGCGAGCCACTCCACGACACCGGAGCACACCAGGCTCGCCGCGAAGAAGACGAATGCGAGCCCAATTGCCGTGTCGAGTACCGCTGAGCCCATGGATTTCCCTTCCGTCGATGGGAGCAACCTAGGGCCCGGCGTGATCGGCCGGCCATCGGCCGAAAGGGGACCGTGGCGTTGTCGGCTGGCTCGACCGGGGTATGAGGCGGGGTATGGTGCAGAGCCTGCGCAAGCGGTTCAGCCGGGTAGCCGACCGGTACGGCGGCGGCCAACCGCTCACCGGGTATGCGGCCAGTCTCGCCGCGTACGGCGTCGCGGTGGCCGGGCTCGGTGGCATCGCGGCGGCGACCGGCCGGCGACCACCGGAGCGGCCGGCGGCCGGCGACATCGTGCTCATCTCGCTCGGCACGCACAAGCTCAGCCGCATCCTGGCCAAGGAGACGGTGACCAGCCCGCTGCGTGCACCGCTGACCCGCTTCACCGGGCCGGCGGGCGGCAGCGAGGTGAACGAGGAGCCGCTCGGGCAGGGCGCCCGGCACGCCGTCGCCGAGCTGCTGAGCTGCCCGTTCTGCGTGAGTGTCTGGATAGCCACCGGGTTCTGTGCCGGCCTGGTGCTTGCGCCCCGGCTGACCCGACTGGTGGCCACTGCGCTCACCGCGATCGCCGCGTCCGACTTCCTCCAGTTCGCGTACGACGCGGCCAAGAAGGCCGATCACGACTGAATCGGCACCGCATATTCGGGTAGCGCTGGGGCGAAGGGGGTACGGCGATGGTGGACATATACCCGCGGGTGCGGCCGATGGTGTGCGCCACGGCCTCCGCGGTCGGTGTCGCCTTCCTGATCATCGGCGGCAGCGGCTTCATCCCCGGCGTCACCCGCCAATACGGTGAGATGACGTTCGCCGGGCACGAATCGGGCGCGCGACTTCTCGGCGTGTTCCAGGTCTCGGTGTTGCACAATCTCGTACACCTGGGCTACGGCCTGGCGGGGTTGGCGCTGGCGCGCCGCGCCAGGTCGGCCCGCCGGTACCTGGTCGTCGGCGGCCTGAGCTACCTGGTGTTCTGGCTCTACGGCCTGGCCACCCACTCGATGAGCGCCGCGAACTTCGTACCGTTCGACAAGGCGGACGACTGGCTCCATCTGGTGCTGGGGATCGGCATGATCCTGCTCGGGATGCTGACCGCCGGCCGCGCCGTCGTACGGAGCTGACCGCGCTGTCGCGGGCCGGCCGGCCCGAACCCAGCGTCAGCCGGCCAGCTCGGCCCGGTCGGTCTCGTCGAGCGCGACGTCGACTGCGTCCAGCATCCCGACGAGCTGGGCCGGCCGGCGCGGGCCGACGATCGCGGCTGCGACGCCCGGATCGGTGATGACCCAGGCCAGCGCCAGCGTACCGAGCGACACACCGCGGTCGGTCGCGGCGCGGTCCAGCCGGTCGATGGTCGCGAAGGTGTCCGGGTTCTCCCAATCGGCGTACGGCTCGGGGCGCAGCGTCATCCGCGACCCGGCCGGGTACGGCTGCCCCGCCCGGTACCTACCGGCCAGCCAGCCGCCGGCCAGCGGGCTGTACGCGGTGAACGCCACCCGGTGCCGGGCGCACACGTCGAACACGTCCCCGGCCGCTGCCCGGTCGAGCAGGCTGTAGGCCGACTGCAGGTTCACCGGCCCGGTCAGCGCCAGGCGCTCGGCCGTCTCCGCCGCCTCGGCCAGCTGAGTGCCGGTGTAGTTGCTGACCCCGGTGTGCCGCACCTTGCCGGCCCGTACCAGCTCGTCGAACACGCCGAGGGTCTCGTCGATGGGTACGGCCGGGTCCGGTTCGTGCGCGAGGTACAGGTCGACCCGATCCGTACCCAGCCGGCGCAGGCTCGCGTCGATCTGTGCGCGGACATGCCGGGCCGACAACCCTTCGTCCCCCGGTCCGGGGCCGATCCGGTTGCGCACCTTCGTCGAGAGCACGACCTCGTCGCGGGCGGCGCCGCGGCTCGCGAGCCACCGGCCGATCCACTCCTCGGACCGCCCGCCGCCGTAGGAGTTCGCGGTGTCGAACAGCGTGATGCCGTGGTCCCGCGCGGTGTCCATCAATGCGAACGCGGTCGCCTCGTCGTCGCCCCGGCCGAACAGCTCCGGGGCCGAGCCGATGCCGCCGAAGTTGCCGCAGCCGAGCGCGAGGACCGACACGTGGAGTTCGGTGTCAGCTAACCGTACGTATCGCATCCTGGTGTTCCTACCCGGTCCGAGGCCCTGGCGTCCAGACCCCACATCGACCGTCAGATCTCGTACGCGGGTCAGCGGCTCCACTATGGACACCTAGGACGATGCACCGGCTCCCGGGGAAGTTACGGCGTGCGTAACTGCGGCGCCACTCCCCGTACGCGCACCGAACAAATGTCGCCCCGGTCAGGTGCCACGACATGGGGCCGGCTAAGGTGGTTCACGTCATCCGTTCAGATGATTTTGACGGCTCTCGAACCGTCAATAGGCTGGCGCATCCGTCCACGCTTGGAGGACAGTCCCCCATGAACAGTCGCTGGCTTGGCCGCGTCGTCATCGCAGCATCAGCCGCTGGGGTGCTCGCCATCGCCGGTGCCACGTCGGCGCAGGCCCACGACACACCTACCCCGCCCTACGATGCGGTCCTGCAGAACTCACACCACAACAAGCTGGCGACGGACTTCACCGACGGCTGCAAGGACGTCGACGACGCTGGTATCGATCACGCCCAGAACGAGGACGTCTGGGTCTTCAACACGCCCAGCGACGAGTTCGATCCGGCCATTGGGGTAAAGGCCCAGTTCCGCCGGCTTGACAACACCGTCGTAACGGAGCTGATCCCGGGCTCGTCGTTCGACAACGGGTTCGGCAACAGCCCTTCCCACACCCACCTGGCCTGGATCGTGCTACCCGCCGGCTGGACCCTCGTCGACGCGGAGGGCAAGACCAAGGGCGACCAGACCCGTTTCGTCGTGACGCACACGTGCCCAGGCACGGCTACGACCAGGCCGCCGACCCCGGGCGACTCGCAGAGCAGCGGCGGCGGTGGCGGTGGCGGTGGCGGTAGCCTTCCGGTCACCGGAGTGGCGGTCGGCACCATGGCGGTGCTCGGCGTGGGGCTCCTCGCGGCAGGTGTCGCGCTGCTCATGGTGCGCCGCCGTCGCGACGTCAGCGACCTCATCGACGGCTGACCAGGCGCGCTGACCACGCAAGAGACGCAGGCGCGAGGAGCCCGCCGGACCCCTCCGGCGGGCTCCTCGTACCGAGACGTCAGGTGACGAGCCGCGCCCGCAGGTGAGCCACGTCACCCACCCGCACGACGAGCGTGTGGCGCGGCGCGCCGTCGGGATGGCGCCCGCCGTGTTGTGCGCCCGGAGTACGTCACCGGCCCGGTGGCCAGCGCGCGTTTGCGCAGGTCAGGATGTGTTTGTCGCGCGGTCACCGGCTACCGTGGGGATCATGGAGGGGTACCGGTCCCGGTGCGGCCGCTGGTCGATCGAGCGGCATCTCGACCGGTACCTGGTGTACGACGCCGAGTACTCCGCACAGGATCAGGTGTGGTGCTGCCGCACTCTCAACCAGCTCTACGACTGGCTCGACCGCCGTGGCGTGGACCTCGCCGAGTTCGACGAGACGGTCCCCGGGCTGGGCTCGGGAAAGGCGTGGGAGCCGGACGGCTGATTGCACCGGGCCGCGAGCCGGTTCGCTCGCCCTTGACTCGGCAGGTGGGCATTGTCCAGAAATGGCTGCGGCTCTGGCATTTGCGCAGCAGTGCCGCTACGCAACCTGGGCTAGATCCATCAATCCTGGCTGTGCGCCCGGCAGGATTCGAACCTGCGACCTTCGGATTAGAAGTCCGCCGCTCTATCCACTGAGCTACGGGCGCGTGCCTACGGAATGAAGATTACCTTCCGCTCTCGATCCACTCTCCTTCGGACGGCGGATGACTTGTGCCCGAAGACCCGATAGGTTCGGCCCTGTGCGCGTGACGAGCACCACGTTCCTGCCCATCCTGGTGCCGGTCGAGAACGATCGTTACCTCGACGAGTTCGTGCTGGACGAGTTCCTCGGCAACCTCGCGGTCGGCTACACGTTCGGTCCCCAGTTCGGGGAACGCCTGGTCACCTGGGCGGATATGGACCGGCTCGGGCTGTCACATCGCGGCGTACGGCGATCTGCGGCCGGGTACCTGGACGCGAGCCTCGACCGGGTCCGCATCCACGGCCAGCCGCCGGCGCTCATGCTCTCGTTCGACGGGTTCGAGTCCAGCGTGCTCCTCGCCGACGAGTTCTGGGACAGCCTGGAGGGATCCGTACCGGGCGAGCTCGTGATCGGGGTTCCCGCCAGGGATGTCGTCATCGTTACCGGTGCCGGGTCCCGGCCGGGCCTGGAGAAGGCTCGGCGGGCCGTCGACCGGGTGTTCTTCGCCGGCGACGAGCACCTGCTCACGCGGCATCTGCTGGTGCGCCGCCGGCGAGCGTGGGAGCCGTTCCGTCCGGCCGTGCCCCGCGCACGTATGCCCCGAGCCACCGGTCCAGTTCGCTGAACATCTCTGCCCGGACCGGCGCGGCCGACAGCATCAGGTCGTGCATCCCGCCGTCGATCTGGACGAGCGTCACGTGCCGGCCGAGCGCCGGAGCCCACCGCGCCATGTGCGCAACGTCCAGCACCGCGTCGGCGTTCATCGCCGCCGGTGCCCAGGTGCGCGACCGGAACGACGCGGTCGAGCTCGCCACGAGGATCGGCACCCGGATGTCCAGGCCGGCATAGAGCCGCCGCTGCGCCTGCCGGATCGCCCCCAGCCAGCCGGCGCGCACCGGGAACGCGCCGAGCGGCTTCCACGCCAGATTGTAGGTCCACTCGCCCTTGTGCGCCGAGTGCAGGCTCTCGCCGTACACAGTGGATGGTCCTAAGGGGACGACGCGGTAGGGGCGGGCGCGGCCCAGGCCACCGACCAGCGCGGCCACGGGCCGGCGGAGCAGCCAGCCGACATTGAGGTCGAAGAATGGGCTGTTGAGGAACAGGCCGTCCACGACCCGCGCGTCGCGCCGGGCGTGCGCCCAGAGCGGGGTGATGAGCCCGCCGGTCGAGTGCGCGTTGACCACGAGCACGTCGTGGTCTTCGCGGATGATCTGCGACGCCGCGTCGAGGTCGGGGAAGTACTCCTCGAGGCTGCGGCAGAAGTTCGGCGTCTGGTGGGGCAGCAGGCTCCGACCGTACTTACGGAGGTCGACCGCGTAGAAGTCCCAGCCGCGCTGCACGTAGAAGTCGGCGAGGTGGGTCTGGAAGAAGTAGTCCACGAAGCCGTGGACGTAGAGGACCGCGCGCCGGGTGGGCGACTCGGCCCGCCGGCGGACCAGCGTCGCAACGACCGGTCCCTCGGCGTCGTGACCAAGGTCAAGGACCTGTTGTTCGTACGGGGAACCAAGCACATCTGGTTGCTCGCCTGAGACGGTACCCGGACGGCCTCGGCTTTGTCGCTGCGCCATAGCAGATCAATCGACGGGTACCGGTGTTGTCCACAGGCGACCCGGTTGTCCCCAGCTCGCGGGCGACCGCATGGCCGTACGCCGGCCGTCCGGACGACCCTGTGTCGCACCAGTATCCGACTGACTGGAGAGACGATGTTCGATACGTACGTGACGATCGT
>JAEHDK010000300.1 GCA_016880465.1 Micromonosporaceae bacterium | reverse complement strand
TCGTGGCGGACGAACCGGTCTCTTCGCTCGACGTTTCGATCCAGGCGCAGGTCGTCAGGCTGCTCGCCGACATCCAGCGGACCGAGCGTCTCGCATACCTGGTGGTGGCGCACGACCTCGCGCTGGTCCATCACATCTCCGACCGGGTCGTGGTGCTCTATCTCGGACGCGTGCTCGAGGACGGCCCCACCCCGGAGGTGGTCGCGACCCCGCAGCACCCCTACACGGCGGCGCTGCTCTCGGCGACCCCCCTTCCAGGCGACCGCCAGCGCGAGCGGATCGTCCTCAACGGCGAACCGCCCTCGCCGATCGACCGGCCAACCGGGTGCGTGTTCCACACCCGATGCCCGATCGCCCGACCAGTGTGCGGCCGCGACATCCCGCCCCTCGCGGCCGCCGGACCCGACCGTCTCGTGGCCTGCTTTTTCCCCGGAGAGCTCGACTCCGGGCTCCACCTGGACCAGGCGCCTGCGACACCCCAGCGAGCGCAGGAGGAGGACCTATGACGAAACAGCCTGATCTCGGCCAGCGGGCTCGGCTTGACTTCGCGCTGGCGCTACGCCAGCAATGGGCACGCCGGATGTACCCGGCGCTGGTCCGCGACTCCCGCAAGCGCGCCGAGCACACCACGGACCCGGGCACCGTCGCCGACGCCGTTCACCGCAGCGGCGTCTACCCGTGGTTCGCCTGGCTGGAGCGCACTTCGCAGAAGCAGCTCTGGCGGGCCGTCTCCGACGCGGTCGCCGCCGAGCCCGAGGCCGGCCCGCCCGACGTGGCCGGTCCCGGCGAGCTTCAGCTCGACCCCGATCTCGAGCTGCCCGGCTGGTACACCGACGTCGACATCCACCTGCAGCCCGGCGGCATCTGGTCCAGCGACGACGCCGCACGGGTCTACGAGCTCGGCGCGAAGCTGGTCATGCTCGGTGAAAACGACGACTACGTGTTCCACCGGCTCTTCGTCGAGACGGCGGTCCCCGACCGGCCGTACCGGCGCATCGTCGACCTCGGCTGCGGCTTCGGCAAGAGCACCCGCCCGTTCAAGGCCGGCTGGCCAGACGCCGAGGTCGTCGGCGTGGACCTGGCCGCGCCGGCACTCCGGCTCGCCCACCGGCAGGCCGCGGCAGCGCATCTCGCGATCCGCTTCCTGCAGCGGGACGCCCGGCGAACCGGCCTGGAGTCGAGCTCGGTCGACCTCGTCACCGCGACGATGCTCATCCACGAGCTACCGACCGAGGTCCTCGCGGACGTCCTGGTGGAGGCGAGCCGCCTGCTCGCGCCCGGCGGCCTGCTCCGCATCCTGGACTTCCAGCCCACCGGCGACCCGATCCGCGACCTGGCGATGGTCGAGCACGGCCGCCACAACAATGAGCCATACCTCCCCCGGCTGTTCGCCGTCGACGTGCTCGAGCTGTGTCGGCGAGCCGGCCTCGCCGACGCTGGCTGGGTCGCGTTCGACGAGCGTGGGGCCGGCCGGCTGGAGACGGCGAGCTGGCCCGAACGGTCCGAATGGCACTTCCCTTGGGCGGTGCTGGAGGCGCGCAAACAGGAGGAGCGCGATGCCTGACCTGAACGTGACACGGCAGCCGGCTGTCGAGCCTGCCAGCCTGCCGCCGGCGCCGGAGTGGCGCTTCCTCACCACCGCGCAGAACGACCAGCTCGCCGGTCTCGTCCTCGAGCTGGCCGGGCAGTTGCACATCGAGCGGACCCGGCTGTCCACGATGGAGCACCTGCTGGTGAGCAAGGGGTTCGTCGACCGGGAGTCACTGGACTCGGCCGCTGCCGACCCGGTGCTACGCAAGCGCAGCGGCGACGAACTTGACCGCTCGCTGCGGGGCCTCTTGCGGGTCCTCATCGAGGGTGACGACGCACGTACCCCCCTGCGTCCCGACCTGGACGCGGAGGTGTGAGAGTGGGCCGGCCATTTATCGAGTTCATTCAGGCGCAGGCGCTGCCCTGGCGGGACGGCAGCTACGGCCAGCAGCGGTCCGGACTGCGCTCCAAGGTGCTGAGCATGGACCAGGAGACCGGCGCCTCCAGCATGCTCATCGAGTACCCGGATGGCTGGTCGAGAGGCACCCATCACCTCGGGGTCGACGAGGAGCTCTTCGTCCTCGGCGGCCAGCTGACCATCGACAGCATTGACTACGGCCCGAAGTCGTACGCGCACCTGCCCGCCGGGTACCTCCGCCGGCGGACCGTGTCCCGGAGTGGAGCCGTCGTGCTCACCTTCTTCTCCGGCGAGCCGCAGCTGGTGGACGGCCCGCCACCGGCGGGCCTGCTCGATGAGCGGCGGCTCGTCACCCACGTCGACGGCTTCGCCGGCCAGTGGGGTGCCAACTTCCATCCGCTGTTCCCGCCCGGCGCCGGGCGTAAGTTTCTCCGCCGCGACCCCTACGACGGGGAGGAAACCTGGCTGCTGGGCACCATGCCGCTGCGCTCCGGCCGCCGCCCGGAGAAGCACCCGGTGGTGGAGGAGATGTACCTGCTCTCGGGCGAGCTGGTCGGGCCGCTCGGCACGATGCAGCCCGGCTGCTACTTCTGGCGTCCGCCGGAGGAGTGGCACGGCCCGTTCGGCTCACCCACCGGCAACCTGATGCTCTTCCGGACGAAGGGGGGACCGCTGAGCACCGTCTACACCGAACATGAGGTCGGGTTCAGCTGGACGCCTGAGCACCAGCCGATCCTGCCGTCCGAGCTTCAGCGCTACGGCCAACAGCCGCAACCCGGCTGCTTGTGCTACTGACCAGCCGCCGCGCGGGCGCCACTCAAGCTTGTCGGCGCGACAGGCTCGCCGGTGCGCCCGCTGGCGGTGCCAGCCGATGACTGAGCGGAGGAGGAGCGCAGACCCGGGAGTACACCCAGTCCGCGGCGCTGCGCTGACCACCAACCTCACCGATGCCTTCGTGCGTGGCGAGCCGGTCATGGTGGACGGCCGAAGCGGGGCGGGTCTCGGGGGAGCTACCTCGTTCGCCCGACGGCGTCGCCACGAAGTGTGCGCGGCGAGTGATTAGACTGTCCGAGCCGCCGGGCTCCGCGCCCGCCACCGAGGAGACGACCGAGGTGCCTCCGAAGGGACCGACCGCACAGCCCGACCGCCGGGCCTCTGCGTTGCCACGACGTACCCGGGCGAACGTCGAGGAGAACGGGCGAAGCCAGTCCATCGCAACCGTGGAGCGCGCGCTCGACGTGCTGCTGCTCTTTGGGCAGAGCAGCCAACGAGACCACGGCGTGACCGAGATCGCCGGCGAGCTGGGGCTCTCCAAAGCCGCCGTTCACCGGATCCTCACCTCGCTGCGGAGCCGCGGTCTGGTCGTCCTCGACGAGTCCACTCGGCGCTACGCGCTCGGCCCGGCCGCACTGCGCCTCAGCGGCGTCTACACCGAACAGCTAGACATCCGCGCGGTGGCCGCGCCCGAGCTGTCCTGGCTTTCCCAGCAGACCCAGGAGACCGCGACCCTGTCGATCCGCACCGGCGACCTGCGTACCTACATCGACCAGGTGGTCCCCGACCGGGAGATCCGCATGGAGGTCACCTTGGGCGTGCCGTACCCGCTGCACGCCGGCAGCTCGTCCAAGGCATTCCTCGCCTTCCTGCCGAAAGACGAGATAGAGCAGTACGTCGCCCGCCACACCCTGCAAGCACTCACCGACCGGACGATCACCGACCTGCAGCGCCTGCGCCGCGACCTCGCCGTCGCCCGCAAGCGCGGGTACACCATGTCTATCGGCGAGCGTCAGCCGGGAGCGGCATCCATCGCCGCGCCGGTACTCGACCATGCGCGCCCCGTCGCCGTGGTCAGTGTCTCCGGCCCCGCCGAGCGGTTCCGAACAGAGATTCCACGATGTGCGGAGCTCCTCCTGCAGGCAACCGCTCGACTATCGGCCCTCATGGTCCCGTCGGTGGCCAACGAGCAGACCTCCTAGTCGTCCTGGCGCTGCGCACCGTGCTTGTCCGGTCCGGTCCCCCGCCCGGCTGGTGGGATGGCCCGCGCGGTGGCGGTGGGAGCTGTACCGGTGACCCCGCTCTACGTCGCACATTCGGTGGCTGGGCATGGCCCGACCCGGTACCTGCTCGCGGGTCGGCCGGGTATCCCTGCCAAGGCCGGGTCGCGTCGGTGAAGCCGGCGGATTTCGTTGCGAGGCATGCCCGCGTTGTCCACCCCGTTCCTGGTGTCGATCTACTGCTGGTTCGCGCTTGAAGCGGGCCTCGCCGTGCGTGATCCTGCCCGGCGGCCATTGGCCGACGGGTCCGCCCGCACCGTGGCTTCGAACACGTGGCGCAACTGCTCCGCCGCGTGCACGTCGGTCAGGTCTTCGCGCAAGGCGAGATCGACCGCGCGGGCCGTCGGCAGGTCAATCGAGTACCGGGCGGCCAGATCGAGGGCGGCCGCGGTGTTCGCCACCCCCTCCACCGTGCTGCCGATGGTGCGCAACGCCTGTGCCGGGCTCGCGCCGGAGCCGAGTAGCTGCCCGAACCGTCCGTTGCGGCCGCCGACACATGTGACGTAGAGGTCGCCCGAACCGGCGAGACCGACGACGGTGCTCGCGCGGCCGCCGCTGGCCTCGGCGAGCTGGACCATGTCCACCATGCCCTGGGCGAACATCGCCGCGCGCACGTTGAGAAACGCCCGGACGAACGCGCTCTCGATGAAGCGTTCGGACAGCCCCTGACCGATGCCCACCGCGATGGCCACCACGTTCTTGAACGCCGAGGCGGTCTCCGCGCCGGCGACGTCACTGGTGGTCAGGGTGAGCATGGACGGGCCGCTCAGGGTACGCGCGACGAGCCGACGGGCCTGCGGATCGGGCGAGGCGCACAACAGCGCGGTCGGCGAGCCCACCACGATCTCCGCGGCGATCCCCGGGCCGGCGAGGGTCACCACCCGGGCGGCCTCCCCGAGGACCTTCGCCGCGACCTGAGACGGCGTCAGCAGAGTCTCCGGTTGCCAGCCCTTGGTGGCCAGAACCCAGACCGCGTTCGGCGGCGCGTGCACCGCGGCCGCCGCGACGACCGGATACAGGCCGGGGCTCGACACCGCCACCACCACGATCTCGGCGCTGGCCAGGGCGGTCGGCCACTCGCCGCGCTGGTAGACGGTGATGTCGGGATGGAAGAGTACGCCGATTGCGGGGTGCGGTCGGTGCTCGCGCCAGGCCTGCACCACCGCGGCGTCGTACTCGGTCGCGAGCACGACCACTCGGTGGCCGGTCCGGGCCAGGTGGGTGGCCAGGGCTATCCCCATCGCGCCCGCTCCGAGAACTGCGATCATTTCCCACCGCCTCAAGGAGATCGACGATCGCGCACCCGGGCGGCAATGCTGCGACGCGATTGAGCTACTGCCACGTTGTTCGGTGCCACGCGGGCCTGACCCTAGCCCAAACCTGACATCCATCCAGGGGTTGGCGGAAGAGCACGAAGTCCTGGTTCGTAGCCAACGACCACGCCCATCCCCGTACGGTGCACCCGGCCGCCTGGCGAGCGAGCAGCGGTTCGTCATCGCGCGACCGGCGACGAGCGCGACACGGCCGCCAACCTGGTGTGGTCGGCGAAGGAGAGCGCCTTGAAGGTGCTGCGCACCGGCCTGCGCCGGGATACCCGCAGCGTCGAGGTGGCCGGCGGCTGCTCCGGGTCGCCGCGCGGCGTCAGGCGCGCCGAGCAGGTGTGGTCCTCATTCCCCGCTCCAAGGCGTCCACAATGTACGGTCGTAGATCCCTCGCGGTGATGATGCGGTCCACCGAGCCGACCGCCAGGACCCGCTGGATGGTGTGAATCCGGTCGAACTCGTCGGCAACCTCGCCGAGCTTCGCCGACCGTACCATCGCCGTGGTCTCGGCGAGCCGGGTCCGCAGAGCGCCGACGGCGGCAGCCTGCCCAACCCCGTCACCCCGACCGAACAGGCCCGCGTCCGCGACGCCCGCCGTTGGCGAGCTTCGAGGCCGGTCAAGGACGGTGACGCCAAGTTGACTGTCAAAGTGCCGCTGCGGCGATAACCTCACCGGCGTGGCGTACGGGTACCAGCGGCAGCGCGAACGTCCGAGCGACAGGATCGCCAAGTACGTGGCGATCCTCGGCGGCGTCCTGGCCATCTGCGCGGGGCTGGGCATCCCGACCCAGCTCGGGGCATTCGGCGACTTTCGGCTGCCCGGTCTGCCCGGTCGCGCGGTGACCACGGTCTCCCTCTCCCTCTCGCAGGGCCAAGGGCCGTCGGGTACGAAGGTGACCGTCACCGGCACCGGCTTCGCCGCCGGAGAGGTCGTCGACATCCGCTTCAGTACCGAGAAGATCGGCGAAGCACGGGTCGGCGACGACGACACCTTCACCGCGAACGTGACCATCCCCGGGACCTTCGACGCATTCGCCGGCAGCCAGACCTTCGACATCTCCGCCGTCGGACGCGACAGCGTTCAACACGCCAGCCAGCCCTTCAAACTCCTGATCGGCGGGGGAGGCCCCAACTCGGGTCCGGCGGCGATCTCCCTCTCCAAGGGCACCGGCCCATCCGGCACGCAGATCACCGTGTCGGGTCAGAACTTCACACCCGGCGAAGAAGTGAAGGTACGGTTTTCCACGACCGAGATGGGGCGAGCAGTCGCCGACAGCCAAGGACGGTTCACCCTCAACGTACGCATCCCTGGAAACCTGGACGCATTCGCCCCCAGGCAGGTCAGCATCGTGGCGACCGGCCTGCAGAGCGTCAAGTCCGCCGACGCCTCGTTCGCGCTGACGAAGTAGCGGCCAGAACACGCGACGGCTCGGCGCGGCCAGTCGATTTCGACCGAGACAGTGCGGGACGCGTACCTAGCGGGTGCCGGGCGACGTCGTGGGCGTACCTCGACGGAGGCCGCTGAACTGGGAGAACTCTCCCGATCAGCGGCCTTGCGATCTTGTCAGGGCGACAGGATTTGAACCCGCGACCCCTTGACCCCCAGCAGTCAGGTGGCCCAGCCACGTCCAGCCCGCGATCATGGAATCTGTGCCAGAGCCAGTTTCAGGCGCCGCCGACACGGTCAATATCGATGCGGTCGCGGCGCCTCGTGGCGAGGGTGTGTCACCGAGAGTACCGGCACGGCTGGTCGGCGCCCACCGGAGCAGCGCAGCCGACCAGCCCTCGAACCTCACCTGGTCAGTTGAAGCATGGCAGCCGGCGGCCTGGAGGAGGAAGAGACGGGCGTACTCGCCATGGGCATTAGTCGAACCCACTTTGCGGGCTCCACAGGTACGTGTCAGCGCAGCACTTCGCCGCGCAGGGCGAGGATGACGTCGGCGAGCCCGATCGCGTCCGACAGCGGTCGGCCGAGGATCCGCTGGATCGCCTTGAGCCGGTACTGCACCGTGTTCGGGTGCACGTACAGTTCGCGCGCCGTGGCCCGGGCGGACATGCCTTCCCGCAGGTACACCCGGATCGTGTCGACGAGTTCTGGCCGCTGCCACAGCGGCCGTAGCCGGTCGGCCAGCACGTCCGCCACGTCCGGGTTGCGCACCAGCAGCACTTCCGGCGCCACCGAACTGAACCTCACGACCCGGTCGGACCAGCCCAGTCGCATGCCGACCTGCATGGCGAGGTGGGCCTCGCGGCAGACCGGTCCGACGGCGTGCAGCGGTGCGGCGAGGTCGCTGATGCCGAGCACCACCGGGTCGGGACGGTGCCGGTCGGTCACGCAGGCTTCGAGCAATGAATTGAGCCGCTCGGTCTGCCCGTCCGGCATGGGTACCAGCATCAGCGGGTGCTCGTCGAGGCTGCCGACCAGGATCCGGCCGGCACTGGCCGCGGCCATGACAGCGAGCAGGTGGCGTTGGGTGCGCAGGTATGCAGCCGGGCCGTCGATGGCCGGCAGGGCGACCGTGACCGCGGTGTGTGGCGCATCCGGATCGCTGCCGACGGTGCGTGCGCGCCGCCGGATGGTCTCCGGGTCTGCGGGTCGCTCCCCGGTCAGTCTCGCCACCAGGTCCGTGGTGAGGCGGTCGTAGTGGGCCGTGACCTCTTCCTGCGTGCGGCGGTACGCGATCACCGAGCATCGGGTCAGCTCTGCGGTGACCTCGCCGAGTCGCCGCACGAGCCGGCGGAGATGCGCGGGCAGCAGGAGTTCACCGTGCTCGAGCAGGCTGTCCAGCACCACGCGTTCCGCAGTTGCCCAGGACTGGATCAGTGCGTCGACCGGTACCCCTTGCAGCGCCCGGCTCTGGCCGATGTCCTGCGCTGAGGTGGTCGCCTCCTCGGCGGCAGGGCCAATGGTTCCGACACAGCGGATCATCCAGCGGAGGTTGGGGCTCACCTTGCTAGCGAGGTCCTCGGGGCGCATGTGGTCCTCATCGTAGCCGGGAGTACCCCAGACCCGACGTAACACCTCAGCAGTCAGCTGCTCGACGGAGTCCAGCAGCGCGGCTATGACTTGTTCGGTTGACACAAATGACCTTTGCGAGCATTGCGACGGTGCACCATAGGAATGATCTTCCGTTGTCGGGCAGTATTGCGTCAACCCGCCAAGATCTAATCCTCGGACGGAGTCAGATGGAGTTCGGGCTGGGCGCGCCAACGGCAACGGAGGGCTTGATGTACCCCGTGCCGTACGCCAGCGTCGAGCAGGCCGTCAGCCTGGCGATTACCGCTGAAGAGCTGGGATTTCATTCGGTCTGGGGCAACGACCACGTAGCGACCCAGCGGTATGTGCGGGCGAAGTTCCCCGAACCGCCGCGCTACATCGATCCCTGGCTCTACCTGTCATTCGTGGCTGCCCGGACCACCTCGCTGCGCCTGGCCACGTGTGTCTCGGTCCTGCCGTTCCGGCACCCTGTTGTGCTCGCTAAACAAGCAGCCACCCTGGATCACCTCTCCGACGGGCGACTGATCATGGGTGTGGGCATCGGCGCATACCGCGAGGAGTTCGAGGCCATGTGGCCCGGCCGCCGGCTCAACCGAGGCGAGTACGCCGGCGAGGCGCTGTCCGCGCTGTCGGCACTCTGGACCGAGCGCAGCGCCTCCTTCACCGGCAAATGGATCTCCTTCGATGATGTCGAGAGCTTTCCCAAGCCGGTGCAGCCCCGGTTACCGGTGCTCTCCGGCGGCAATTCGGCGGGCAGCCGGCACCGGGCCGCGACCCAGGCGACGGGCTGGCTACCGGCCTGCTTGACCCCGGCCGAGGTCGCCGCCGGCGTCGCGGAGATCCGGCGGGTCGCGGCTGACAACCGCCGACAGTTGCCCCCGGACTTCCATGTCGCGCTGCAGGTAGGCGTATCGATGGCACCGACCCGCGAGCTGGCGCTGCGGCAGTTCGAGGGCTCACAGCTCTACGCGCACCTGCGCTCGCTATCCACGTCAACCCTGCGCGACCAGCAGGGTGACCTGTTGTCCCGGAACCTGATCGGCACGGCCGCCGACATCCTCGAACAGGTGGACGCCTACCGGCAGGCCGGCGTTACTACGCTCGCCGGACTGCTGTTCGCGGCGGACACCATACCCGACACCATTTCGGCCATGTCGGCCTTCAGCACGGAGGTAATCGGTCGTAACCGGAGCTGACGTGTCCGATGCGGACCGACTGGGCGCCGCGCGGCTGGACCGGCTACGCGCGTCGCTGGCTGCCGCGGGCTTCGACGCGGTCGCGCTCACGTCGCCCGAGGCGGTGCACTACGCAACCGGGTACCGCAGCGTGGCCGGACAGATTTTCGCGAGCCACGCGATGGCTGCCCTCCTCACCGGCGACGACGTGTGGCTGGTCTGCCCCGCCGCCGACACCGCCGCGGCCGTGGAGGCCGGGGTACCCGCCGATCGCATCGTGCCCTACGGACGCTTCTACTTCAGCGGCGATGGGGACGCGGCTGGCATGAGCGATCGCAACGACTCCTTCGGCGCAGCACTAACCGAGGCGCTGCAACTGCTGCCGCACGTGCCCTCTGGCGTCGAAGGACCGCATGCAGAGGTGGTCACCTCGATAACCGGCTCCACCGCGGACGCTTCGAGCTGGATGGCGGCCGTGCGCCAAGTGAAGCTGCCCGGTGAACAGCTTCTGCTGCGCGAAGCGGCCCGCCTCGCCGAGCGTGGTATCGAGTCGGCCCTGGCCATCGCCCGCGACGGCGTGACGGAGCACGAGCTGGCCGCGGCGGTTGCCACCGAGATGGTGGCTGGCGGCGCCGAGCCGCGCTTCGTGGTGGCGGTCGCAGGGGAGCGCAGCTCGCTCGGTGACGCCTTCGCGTCGCAACGGTCCTGCCGGCCCGGGGACCTGCTCCGCTTCGACGTCGGCTGCGTGTACCGCGGGTACTGGTCGGACATCGCGCGCACCGCGGTGCTCGGCGAGCCGACCGCACGGCAGCGCGCGTACTACGAGGCGCTCTTGGCAGGCGTACTCGCCGAGTTCGAGACTGCCAGGCCGGGCAGCACGGCAGGCGAGGTGTTCGACACCGCGATCCGCACCGTCGAGGCGGCCGGGCTCACGCCGTACCGCCGGCATCACGCCGGGCACGCTATCGGGCTGTCCGTCTACGAACAACCCATCATCGGCTCCGCTGTGGACACCGTGCTCGTCCCCGGCATGGTCTTCTGCCTTGAGACGCCGTACTACGAACCCGGCTGGGGCGGGATGATGGTCGAGGACACCGGCGTGGTCACCGAGTCAGGCTTCGAGCTATTCACCGATATCGACCGCGCGCTGCGGGTGGTGCCGGTATGACCGGCCTCGATGCTCTCACCATCCCGGGCTACCTGGGCCATCTCCGATGCCCCCGTTGTGGTGCGGCGCAGGCGGAAGAGCAGGCGTTTGACGGCTGCCGCGGGTGCGCCGCAGCCGGGATACCGGTGAACCTTCGTCCGGCCTACCGCATCGAGGCCGGTGCGTTGCCGGTCACGCCGAATGAACCAGGCATCTTCCGGTACCGCCGCCTGCTGCCGCTGCCCCCGGCGGCGCGGGCGGTCAGCCTCGGCGAGGGCGGGACGCCGCTGCTGCCGGTACGCCGGATCGGCGCAGAACTTGGCCTGCAGCGCCTGCTGCTCAAGGATGAGACCCGCAATCCGACCTGGTCCTACAAGGACCGACTGGCCGCGGTTGCGGTGAGCAAGGCCGCCGCCGAGGGCGCCGGCACGGTCGTGGTGTCCACGACCGGGAACCATGGCGCCGCCGTGGCCGCCTACGCCGCCGTCGCCGGAATCGAGTGCATCGCGCTCACGCTGACATCGGTGCCGACAACGATGCGGACGCTGATGCAGGCGTACGGCGCGCGGGTGTTCGCGTACGAGTCGGGGCCGGATCGCTGGGCCGTGATGGCCGCGGCCGTTGCCGCACACGGTTGGGTGCCGATGTCCGGCTTCCGGGATCCACCCATCGGATCAAACCCGTTCGGCGTAGACGGGTACAAGACGCTCGCCTACGAGATCTGGCAGGACCTGGGGCAGGTACCAGACGCGGTCATCATGCCCGCGGCGTACGGCGATGGTCTGGCGGGCGTGCACCGCGGTTTCGCCGACCTCGTCGCGCTGGGATTGGCCGTGTCGGTACCGCGCATGGTGGCGATCGACCCGTTCGGGGCTTACGTCGCCGCGCTGGCCGACCCCGCGGCGGCACCACCCAGGGTGCCTTCGCTGGCGTCCGTCGCCTTCTCCGTGGCCACGCCTATCGCCACCATGCAGGGCATCGAGGCGCTGCGGCAGAGCGGCGGTACCGCGGTGGCCGAGCCCTCCAACGACATCGTGATGGCGATGCAGGCCCGGCTCGCCGGTACCGAAGGGCTCTACCTCGAGGCCTCCGGCGCGCTGCCACTGGTCGCCGCGCAGCACCTGACGGCGAGCGGCTGGCTGCGACCGCACGAACTGGTGGTCGTGGTAGCCACCTCAACGGGGCTCAAGGACGTCGCGGCGACGGCGTCGCGACTGCCGCCACCGGCCACCCTCACCGCGGACCTGCCCGCGCTGGAGCGCGCGATGGCGCAGACCCCTGCGGGCGTGACGCCATGAGGCTCGGCCTGCTGCTGTCCGGCACCCGCCCCGCTCGCGAGGCGGTCGGACTCGCCCGCGAGGCGGAGCAGGCGGGCATGCGCGATATCTGGGTTTCCGAGGACTACTTCGAACGGGGGGCGTTCGCCGTCGCAGGTGCGGTTGCGGCGGCCACCGAGAGGGTCCGGATCGGTGTCGGGGTAGTGAACCCGTTCACCCGCCACCCGCTGGTCACTGCCATGGAGTACGCCGCGCTGGACGAGGTGTCTGGCGGCCGGGCGGTGCTGGGGCTGGGCGCGAGCAACGCGGTGTGGATACAGCAGCGCTGCGGCATCCCGTTCACCGCTTCGTTGACGGCGGTGCGTGAAGCCACCGCGATCATCCGCGCCGCACTCGCCGGTGAGTGGCTGGTCACCGATGGCCGTCACTTCCACACCGACGCAGCGCTGTCGTTCACCCCGCCGCGCCCGGACGCACCGATCCATCTCGGTACCAAGGGCCGGCGCGGCTTGGCGCTCGCCGGAGAGGTAGCCGACGGTGTCCTGCTCTCCCTGCTCTCAGCGCCGTCGTACGTACGGTGGGCACGGGAGCAGGTGGGCCGGCCGATCCAGACCGGGGCCTACCTTCTCGCTGCGTGCGATCGTGACGCGCAGGCCGCCCGCGCGGCGGTACGGCGACCGCTCGCCACCTATCTGGGTGTGCACGGTGCGCACGACATCACCCGGGTCGGCGGACTGTCTGCCGACCTCGCCGGGGCGTTCCGGGCAGCGTGGCTGGCCGGTTCTCCGGCCGAAGATCTGGTATCTGACCAAATGATCGACGGCTTCGCCGTCGCCGGTGACCCGGACCAGTGCCGGGCCGGCCTCGATCGGTTCGTCGACGCGGGACTCGCCACGGCGATCCTGCGCGACCCGGGGGATCCGACCATAAGTCCCCTGCTGGCCCTCGCCGCTGAGTACCAGCCCGCGCCCTCATCCATCGGGAGCACACCATGACCGAATCAACGTTTCGGCGGCCCTCTCGCCAGTACCTGGCCCGCATGACGGTGATCCTCGTGGCCGTGGCGTTTGCCGCGGCCGGTTGCCTGTCGCCGAGCAAGGACAATCCCCAGCCCGCCGGGAGCGGCGAGCTGACCAAGTTGCGCATCGCGACGTCTCTCGTGGACTCGATCCCGTACATGACGATCCTTCAGGTCGCGGCTGACAAGGGCTGGTTCCGCGAGGCCGGCCTGGACGTGACCGTCATCAACGCCGGCGGAGGTGGCGACACCACCCGCCTGATCACCTCGGGACAGGCGGATATCGGTCTGGCCGGTCCGGACGCCATCTACAAGGCCTCGACCACGGCGGGCAGCGGCATCAAGGTGATCGGCGCCTGGTTTGAGCACAACGTGGTGGTGTGGGTGGCGGCGAAGCCGAATGCAACGCTGCAGAACGCGAAGCTTGGCATTACCGGCGCCGGCTCCACCGGCGAGTTCCTCGTCAAGGCGATGCAGGCCGCCCGGCCGGAGCTGAACCTCCAGCCGGTGGTGGTGGCCGGACTGGGCGCCAACTGGGCGGCGGCCAAGGCGGGCCAGATCGACGGCGCCTACTCGGCCCAGCCACAGGCGCAACAACTGTTCGCCGAGGGCGGCAGGCCCCTGGTACGTCCCAGCGAGGTCATCGGTGAACTGCCGATGAATCTGGCCGCGGTACGCACCGAGTACGCCGACAAGAGCCCGGACGCGGTGAAGGCCTTCTGGCGGGTGGCCGACCGGGCATTCACATATATCCGCGACGAGCCGGATGGCGTGTCGGTGGAGCTGAACAAGATCATCAAGATGGACCTGGCCACGCTCCAGGCCGCGATGCGGGACATGGTCAAGGCACCGACCGCGTTCACCATCAAGATCGATTGTGCCGGCTTCAAGAACCTCACCACCCAGTGGACAAAGACCGGGTTCGTCAAAGAGCAGGTGGACTGGTCCAAGGTCATGGATCAGCAGTACCTGCCGCAGGAGGACCGCTGCGACTTCGGGGCCGCCGGATGACCCAGGCGCCCGCCCGGAGCACGGTCGTGGCTAACGAGGTCGTGTTTGATCGGGTCAGCAAGGCGTTCGACATCCCCGGCCGCCGTACGGTGCAGGCCGTCGAGGAGGTGACCGGCACGGTGCCGGCCGGGGAGTTCGTGTCGATCGTCGGGCCCAGCGGCTGCGGGAAGTCGACACTGCTCGGCATCGTCGCCGGCCTCGACAGCGCCACCTCCGGTCGTGTCTCGGTCGGCGGCTCCCCGGTTACCGGTCCGCGCCGGGATGTCGGGCTGGTGTTCCAGGAGGATTCGACGCTGCCCTGGCGGTCGGCCCTGCGCAATGTGACGTTCGGGATGGAGGTGGCCGGCGTACCGCGAGCCGAGCGGCAGCGCCGGGCCAACGAGATGCTCACCATGGTCGGCCTCGCCGACTTCGCCGGTGAGCGTCCGGCCCGGCTCTCCGGCGGCATGCGCCAGCGCCTCGCGATCGCCCGAACGCTGGCCATGCGGCCCAGCGTGCTGCTCATGGACGAGCCGTTCGGCGCGCTGGACCAGCAGACCCGCCTGATCCTCGGCGCGCAACTGCTGCGGATCTGGAGCCAGCTGCGGTTAACCGTGCTGTTCGTGACACACAGCATCGAGGAGGCGGTGCTGCTGTCGACCGAGGTCTGGGTGATGTCGTACCGGCCCGGGCAGATCATCGACCGGGTGCGCATCGACCTGCCCTACCCCCGCGACTTCGACGTCGTCGGTACCGACCGGTTCAACCAGTACTCCAACCGGCTGTGGTCGACGATCCGGCGCGAGTCGCTGCGCGGTTTCAGCGACACGGAGCTACACCCCGCGGGCGTCGATAAGCACCCGGTGGTCGCCGAGGTGGAGCTATGACCGGGCCGGCGAATACCCGGCCGTTCCTGCTCGGCGTCACCGGTACCACCGGCATGCTGCTGCTGATCCTGATCGTCTGGCAGCTCGGTTCCACGCTGGAATGGTGGGGTCCTGGGCTGATGCCGACGCCCGGCGCCGTCGCGGCAGCACTGGGTGACCTGCTCACCACCGCCGTCTTCTGGTCCAGCATGGCCGACACGCTGGTCGCGATCGTCATCAGCTTCGCCGCCGGCAGTCTCGTGGGCGTCGCAGGTGGCACGCTGCTGTGGCGGCTACCGCTGATCGGCCGGGTGCTGGAGCCATACATCGTCTCGTTCTACGCGGTACCGCTGATCGTGCTGTATCCGGTAATGCTCGTCGTGGTCGGCATCAACGTGTGGTCGCTGATCATCCTCAACACCGTGGTCGTCGCGATCCCGGTACTGCTCAACACGTGGGTCGGCTTCCAGGCAATACCACCGGTGTATCACCGGCTCGCCCGGTCGCTGCGATGCGGCCCGGCGCGACGGTTCCGCCAGGTGATGCTGCCGGCCGCGCTGCCACAGATCCTCGCCGGCCTGCGCATCGGGGCCAGCCTCGCGGTCGTCGGCATCACCTCGATGGAGTTCCTGCTCGCGCCGGCCGGGCTCGGATTCCAGGTCCGGTACCTGTACGAGTATTTCGAGCAGGCACAGATGTGGGCGTACGTGGTGGTCATTTTCGCGGTGGCGTGCGTGTTCATGGCGGCCGCCTCGGCCATGGAGAACGCGGTGCAGAAGGGCAGGCGGTGACCGTGGCCCGGGTGTACGAGCAGCGCGAGGCGCCAGGCGGTACGTCTGTTGCCGCCGGCTCGCTGGTGCTGCTCGGGCTCGCGGCCGGCGCCTGGTACCTCGCCTCCCGGCTCACCTTCGTCGTGCCGTCTCCCGCGGCGACGCTGCGCGTGATCGGGCAGGAGTGGACCGACCGCGACTATCTCTACTCGGCTCAGGTGACATTCTGGCGGATCGTGACAGGGCTCGGCATCGGAGTGGTCATCGGGATCCTCGGCGGGTTCGTGCTCGGCGTCTCCGCCCTGGCTCGCGCGACCCTCCAGTCGTTCGTGATGGCGCTGTACGCGGTACCGAAGATCTTGCTTTATCCCTTGATCATCCCGGTGCTGACGATCGGGTCGCCGTCGAAGGTCTTCATGGGCGTCATCTCGTCGTGCTTCCCTATGATGATCATGGTAGGCGCGGCCATCGCCTCGACCCCACCCATCTACACCAAGCTGGCCCGCTCGCTGCTGGTCGACCGCCGGCAGTACCTGGTGAAGGTGCTGCTGCCGGCGACCGCCCGGGCGGTGGTGACCGCGATCCGAGTCGCCACCAGCTTCGCCGTGCTGGGTGTCGTGCTGGCCGAGTTCTTCGCCTCTGACGTCGGCCTCGGCCGCTCGCTGTCGCAGAGCTACAACGTCGGCGACTACGACCGCGTCTTCGCCACCGTGCTCACACTGCTCGTCATCACCTTCGGTGTCTCCTTTGGACTGTGGGCGCTGGAGAAGAGGCTCGATCGCTAGAAGGAGTACACCGTGGCATTGACGCTGTCCTTCGCCTGTGGCCGGTACGACCGTACCGATCCGATCATGAGCGGAGAGGTGCCGGTCGAGGGCGTGGATCTCGTGCGCTTGCCGATGTCGCCGGCCGAGACGTTCTGGCGGCTAACCCAGAGCGGCGAGTTCGACCTGGCCGAAATGTCATTGTCCGGATTCATCATGCGGGTGGCCCGCGGCGACGACAGTTACGTCGGCCTGCCGGTGTTCACCTCGCGGGTGTTCCGCCACAGCGGCATCGTCGTCCGCCCTGAGATCGCCGAGCCGGCCGCGCTCGCCGGCTCGCGGCTGGCCGTGCCGGAATACCACATGACCGCCGTACTGTTCATGCGCGGCCTGCTCGGCGACGAGTTCGGCATCCGGCCCCAGGACGTGACCTGGGTACAGGCCGGCCAGTACGCGCCCGGACGGATCGAGCGCGAGAAGCTGGACCTGCCTCCGGACATCCGAGTGGAGGTCGTACGCGACCGCACGGTCGACGAACTGCTCGCCGGCGGCGCCGTGCACGGTGCGCTGAGTCCGTACACTTCGCGGTTGCTCGGTGAAGGCCCCGTCCGGCGGCTCTACCCGCGCCCCCGCGAGGCAGAACTCGAGTACTACCAGCGCACCGGCATCTACCCGATCATGCACCTGGTGGTCCTGCGGCGCGACATCTACCAGCAGCACGCCTGGGTCACCACCAGCCTGATGAAGGCGTTCCAGGAGGCCAAGCAGCTCTGCCTGGCGCGGATGGGCGGCGTGGGCGGCCACTCCCCCGTGGCGCTGCCGTTCTTCCCGCACCACCTCGAAGAAGCCCGCGCCGTGTTCGGCGATGACCTGTGGCCCTACGGACTGGAGGCCAACCGCACCACGCTGGAGACCGCCTGCCGCTACTCGTTCGAGCAGGGGTTGAGCAAGCGGCTGGTCGAGCCGGCAGAGTTGTTCACATCGAACACCCTCATCCCCACCTACCTCGACTAGCAATGGTCACCATCAGGTACACGCTTGCGGACAAGGTCGGCCCAGCGCATACCGCCGTCCTGCTCATCGACATGGTTAATGACCTCATCGACCCGGCCGGCAAGGCCGCGGTGCGCGCCGGCCGGCCGCTCGCCGACGCCCGTGGCGCGATCGCTCCGCAGCGGGCTCTGCTCGAGGCGGCAAGGGCTGCCGGGGTACGAGTGGTCTACGTCAACCACGTCACGCTGCCCGACCGTGCCGGTGCCTCCGGCGCCTGGCTGGAGGCGCGCAACCGCGCCACGTACTCCGTCGAAGATCTCTGCCTCGCCGGATCGTGGGGCGCCCTGGTCATCGACGAACTGACACCACACCCCGGCGACCTTACCGTCTACAAGTACCGGTACAGCGGCTTCGCCGGTACCAACCTGGACATGCAACTACGCAGCGCGGGCGTGGAGACCGTGATCTGCGCCGGCGTATCTACCAACGCCTGCGTGGAAGCCACCGCACGAGAAGCGTTCAGCCACGACTACTACGTCGTCTACGCCCGCGACGGGTGCGCGTCCTGGGACCCGTCCCTACACGATGCGACTCTCGCCACCGCCGGTCACCGATACGCCACAATCGCCACCGTCGACGAACTTACGACCGCCTGGAGGTGATCCCGGCTCGCGGCCGGAGCCCGGGCCCACGGCCGGGCAAGCGGCCGGGGCCAAGGGGCATTGCCACGCGCTAGCTTCGGCCTATACGAGCAGGAACGGGTTGTCGGTGGATGAGGCGTGGTAGCGCCAGATCGGGAACCACTCGTTGTCGAAGACGTCTGCCGCACACGTCCGCCGGGCCGCGCCGTGACCTCTCACTCAACCCAACTGCACCGTCTGAACCGCACCGGGTTGGATGGCGGCTACCTGGTCTGAGTGCCTGCCTCGGTAAGGCGGGGTTGGATGGGCCTGGTCGCCGTGGCCATCAAGCTGCAACCGGTACCCGCGCCGCTGGGGCAACCACCGCGGGTCTGCGGGTCGGCCTCCGCGCCGTCACCACCGAGCGACGCAGAGCCCGCGCCGCAGTACGGCATCAGCCTCGACACCCAGCGGTACCCGGACGCGACCATCAGCCTGGCACAGCCGGTGACCCCGGCATCCGGTACGACCCTCACCGTCAACGCCGCCGGAACGCTGACCCTGCACGGCGTCACGCGCACCGTCACAGTGCCCGCTCTCCGTCCACCGGGACGGCACGAGCATCGACATCGCCGGCTCGGTCCCGGTCGCCTTCGCCGACTACGGAATCACCGGACCCACGGGTACGGCGGGCTCGGCTCGCTCGCCGACCACGGCGTAGCGGAGTTCCTGCTCGTCCTACACCGAAGCTGACCGCCGAACCTATACGTACCGCTCACCAATGCCCGAAATCGCGTTCTGCATCCGCAGTCGCCTACGCCCTGCTGACGGCAATCGAAAGGCGCGCTCATGAATGACTCGGATCAAGGCGATCACATGCCGCAGAACGACGCCATCGACGTCGAGCGGCTCATGAAGCGGTTCGGTAACATCGCCGCCGTCGATGGACTCGATCTGACCGTCCGCACCGGCGAGGTGCATGGCTTCCTCGGCCCGAACGGCGCCGGCAAGTCCACGACGATCCGGAGTCGCTGGGACTCTACCGCGCGACCTCCGGGCGGGTCCGGGTCCTTGGCATCGATCCGGCCGGACACCTACTCCAAGGGCAACTGGCAGAAAGTGATCCTCGTCGCCGCCTGCTCGGTACGCCTACTGCCCAAAGCCGATCATTGATCCAGCCACGATCACGCATCTATACATCCGGCGGCGCGATCACCGCCCACAAGGTCGAGGCTATGGCGGATTCTCCGCCAACCATTTGGCCATGGTGTCGGTTTTGACCGCCTGATATAGGCGAGCCGCGGCCGCTTGGTCGGGAAAGACGACGCTCTGGTCACCGACCACTCCGGTGCCCCTTGACGGACTGGTCAACATTGTAGTGTTTTGGGTGCTCAGTTGGCGCAGTGCCCAGATGGTCTCGAACATCGGGAAATCCTGATCGACCTGCACTACGCCGGCTGCCATGCCCAAGAAATCCTTGAGCTTGAGCGGGTTGGTCAGCAGGCCCTCCCGGTCGGCTTTCTGCATCACGGCTGCGATGATGGCCTGCTGGTGCCGCATCCGGGTGAAGTCGCCGTCGGCGAATTGCTTTCGCTGCCGGGCGTAGTCGAGCGCGATAGCACTATCCATATGGTGTACGCCGGGCGGGTAGGTTGTGTCGGGTAGAACGGTGGCGGTAAAGGGGCGGTCGACGGTGACGTCCACCCCGCCAAGCGCATCGATGATCTTTCCGAAGCCAGCAAAATCGATCAGCACGACACGGTCAATGCGCACTCCCGTGAAACTCTCCAGGGTGCGTACCAGCAACGGAATACCGCCCCAGGCGTAGGCCGCGTTGATCTTGGCAGTGGTGGCGCTGCGGGCGCCATCAGCCGGAATGGTGGTCCAGGTGTCGCGCGGGACCGAGATCACCTGAGCCCTATCGCGGGTGCGAGGAATATGAGCCAGCATGATCGTATCGGTGCGCGAGACGCCGCGCTCGGGCGGGTCCTTGCCGACCACGAGGATGTTGAGCGCGGCCTCCGTCACCCGCGCGGGCCGTTCCGTTTCCTGCAGTCCACGAAACGCATCCACGTGCGAGACCTGCTCTTCCAGTGAACGAAGGTAGAACCATGCGACCGAGCCTGCGCCGCCCACGACCAGGACGACAAGAACGGCGACGAGCGCGATCACTCGGGGCCACCGGCGCCGCACCAACCTTCTCCGTCGTCCGGATCGGCGGCCACGACGACCCAGGCTAGGCTCGCCAGTCGCCGGTAGCGGCGGCTCCATGGGGGTTTGCGGACCGACAGAATTGTCTTCGCGTGACATAGTCCATATTCTAGACAAGAAGCGCGTAGACTATGCCGAATCCGGATAATCCCGAGGCGTACCCCTAGCGGCGGACGCCAGCCCAGGCATGGTGCTGCCGATAGGTGGAGAGGATGAAGTCGACAACCCGCCGAGACGTGTCCGGGACCTGGTAGTCCACCGGGCAGAAGAGGCCGCCCGCGGTGACCTGCGCGGTCATCACGGAGACGGCCTCGACCACCGCGCCCGGATCCAATCCGGTCATGACGATCCCACCGGCATCCAGCGCCTCGGGCCGCTCGATGGACTCCCTCAGGGTCACCGCCGGGAATTCGAGAATCGCGGCTTCCTCGCTGATCGTCCCGCTGTCCGACAGCGTGCAGCGAGCGTCCAGTTGCAGGCGGACATAGTCGAACAGGCCGAACGGTTCGTGGAACTCAACCCCGTCGAGCGGGCCAGCCTTGCCCGCGAGCGCCTCCAGCCGCTTGCGGGTGCGTGGGTGAGTGGACACCAGCACCGGCAGCCCCCACCCGCGACGCACCGCGCGCAGGCAGTCCAGCAGGCGGTGCAGTCGATCCGCCGAGTCGACGTTCTCCTCACGGTGTGCGCTGACCACGAAGTAGCCGTCCGGCTCGAGGCCCAACTGCCCCAGGATCGCCGACCGCGCGATGTCATCCCGGTAGTGGTCCAGGACCTCGCGCATCGGCGAGCCGGTGTGCATGATGCGTCGCGGATGCAGCCCTTCGGCGAGCAGGTTGCGCCGAGCGTGCTCGGTGTAGACGAGGTTGAAGTCGGAGATGTGGTCGACCAGTCGCCGGTTGGTCTCCTCGGGCACGTTCAGGTCGAAGCACCGGTTGCCCGCCTCCATGTGGTACACCGGCACGTGCATCCGCCGGCCCATCAGCGCGGCGATGCAACTGTTCGTGTCCCCCAGCACGAGCAGGGCGTCCGGACGCACATCCTGGATCACCTCCTCGACGCCAGCGAGCACGCCACCGAGCACCTTTCCGAGCGACGAGGTGTCGACCCGCAGGAAGCGATCGGGCTGACGCAACCGCAGCTGGGTGAAGAACACATCCGACAGCGCGGCGTCCCAGTTCTGTCCGGTGTGGACAAAAACATGATCTACGGTGTCATCGAGCAACCTCGTCACCCTGGACAGCCTGATGATCTCTGGCCGGGTACCCACGACCGTCATCACCCGGGTCATCTGCCCGCCCCGGTGGCGGCCGCTCTGAGCACCATGTTCTCGTTCGGACACACACCGGCGCGCGCCGGTCGCACCGGCTCCGGCCGGCCCAGCGCGCCGAGCAGTACCCGCACGCGCCGGCCCTGCCGGGCGTTCACCCCGCACGATGCAATTCCCATCAGCATGTCACCGCTCTTTGCACCCGCACCTGTCGTGGTAGCGCACCCCGCTGCCCGGTCCCGGCCGTGGCGCGTTTGCCAGACACCGGTACCGGGTGGCTATCCACGCGACGCGAGATCCGCTCGGATCTCGGGCAGGGTGGTCAACAAGCGCACGATGCCGGGCACGTCGAGCCGGGGTGCGTTGGCGGAGTTGAAATCGGCCATTTTCGCCAGCGCCAGATCACCGTCGGAGAAGTACAGCTCGTAGTTGAGGTCGCGAGCATCGACCGGGACTCTGAAGAACTTTCCGAGATCCTCCGCCAGCACCAGTTCCTCGCGGTTGACCAGCGTCTCATCGCTCTTTTCACCGTGCCGCGTCCCGATGACTTCGAACTTGGGCGGGACGTCGTACAACTCGCAGAGGGCCTCAGCGAGGTCGCCCACTGTGCATGCGCTGGCCTTCCAGATGAACAAGTCGCCCGGCCGCGCGTGTGTGAAGGCGTGTTCCACAAGTTCGACCGACTCGGCCAGCGACATCAGGAAGCGGGTCATCGCGGGGTCGGTTACGGTCGGCGCCCTGCCCGTCTTGATCTGCTCGATGAAGAGTGGAATCACCGACCCTCGCGAATACATCACGTTTCCGTACCGGACGCAGGAAACCACGGTCGAGCTGCGCGGGTTGTTCCGCGCATGGGCCTGCGCGACCTTCTCCATCAGGGCCTTGCTCATGCCCATCGCATTGACTGGATAGACCGCCTTGTCGGTGCTGAGCGACACCACCGAGCTGACGCCGTTGCGGTCTGCTGCCTCGATCACGTTCACGCTGCCCAGCACGTTGGTGCGAACCGCCTCGAGCGGGAAGAACTCACAGGAAGGCACCTGCTTGAGCGCTGCGGCGTGGAACACGAACTGCACGTCCCGGGTCGCCCTCAGCACTGTTTCTGGGTCGCGGACATCGCCAACGTGGTACCGAACGCGATCATCCGCGAGCCGTCGGCGCATCGCGTCTTGTTTGGCTTCGTCGCGGCTGAGAACACGGATCTCGCCGACGTCGGAGTCCAGCAGACGTCGGACCATGGCCCGGCCGAACGAACCGGTGCCACCGGTGATCAGAACGCGGCAGCCGGCAGGCAGAAAGCTCACAGTCACTCCTGGTTATCGATGGTCGTGCGCGCCGGCCATGACGATGACCCGCCAGGTCTGGCGGGGTAGCGCCGATGTCCGGTGGCGGGCCGCTCGGCCATCAAGATAGGGCGTGACTGGACCAAGATGCACAGTAACCGCTATGTAACTCCTGATCTGGAGGTGACTTCACCCTAATGGGTGTTAGCGCTGGTTAGCTCCTTTTCTACGCTACTCGATCTGCTAGACCGATAGGGCCGACTATGAGGAATGCCGGGAGGCCCTGTTGATCAAGACGGCTCCACCGACTGCGCATAATCCAGCGGCCGACACATGAGAAACCAGGTACTACTGTCTCCGCCAGACATCGGGGCTCTGGAGGAGTCCTACCTGGTCCGGGCACTGCGATCGGGCTGGGTCGCACCGGTCGGCCCGGACATCGAGGCCCTCGAGCGGGAGATGGCGGCGCGGGTCGGCACGGCCGAAGCGGTAGCGGTCAGCTCGGGGACCGCCGCGATACACCTGTCGCTGCTCGCCGTGGGCGCCGGGCCGGGCGACCTGGTCGTCGTACCCACACTCACCTTCGTAGCCACCGCCAACGCGGTCACCTACACCGGCGCCCACCCCGTGTTCGTCGACTGCGATCCGGCCACGGGGAACATCGATCTCGCGCTCCTCGACGACGTGCTGACCCAACTACGGCGTGCGGGCAGGGCAGCTAGCGCCGTCATCCCTGTGGACATGTTCGGCGCCTGCGTGGACTACACCCGGCTCCTGCCGATGTGTGCGGCCGTCGAGGTTCCCGTCATAGAGGACGCCGCAGAAGCCCTCGGGGCGACCCACCGGGGTCGACCGGCCGGCTCGTTCGGTCGCGTTGGAGTCTTCTCGTTCAACGGAAACAAAATCATGACGACCTCCGGCGGCGGCATGCTGGTCACCAACGAGAGAGAACTGGCTGCCCGATGCCGGTACCTCTCGACGCAGGCGCGGCAACCGGTCGTCCACTACGAGCACACCGAGGTCGGCTACAACTACCGGCTCAGCAACCTGCTGGCTGCGTTGGGACGGGCGCAACTGCGCCGACTGGATGAAATGATGACCCGCCGACACGCAGTCCGGGAACGATACGCGAAACTGTTCGCCGCCGTACCAGGTGTTCGCATCCTGGCCGAGGGCGACGTCGAGGCGAACTGCTGGCTTACCACCATCGTCGCGGACCCGACGCAGGCCGGCTGGACGGCCGCCCAACTCGCGCGGCATCTCAAGGCGCAGGGCATCGAGACCCGCCCAGTGTGGAAACCCATGCACCTGCAGCCCCTCTACTCGGAAGCACGAACGATGATCAACGGTTCGGCGCAGCGGCTGTTCGAGGAGGGACTCAATCTGCCGAGCGGATCGGCCCTGAGCGAAGCTCAACTTCAGCGAGTGCTCGACAGCATCGGCGAGTTCCTGGAGCGACACTCGTGACACCCCAGCGCCGACCGTACGACTCCCTCAAACGACTTGTGGATGTCGTCGTCGCCGCGGCGATCCTGGTGGTCACGCTGCCAATCACACTCACCGTGGCGGCCGTGGTCGCACTCTTCCTGGGCCGGCCGGTGCTCTTCCGGCAGGTACGGCCCGGCCTGCACAGCGCCCCCTTCGAGCTGATCAAGCTCAGAACCATGCACCCGGTAGACCCGGCCAAGGGCCGGACCGAGGACGGTGACCGGCTGACCAGGGTGGGCAAATGGCTGCGGGCCACCAGCCTCGACGAGCTGCCCACGCTGTGGAACGTGCTGCGCGGCGACATGAGCCTGGTGGGACCGCGTCCCTTGCTCGTCGAGTACCTCGACCGCTACAGCCCCGAGCAGGCCCGCCGCCACGAGGTACGGCCCGGCGTCACCGGACTCGCGCAGGTCCGTGGCCGTAACGCACTCACCTGGGAAGAGAAGTTCGGCTTCGACGTGTGGTACGTCGACCACCGCTCACTCCGCCTCGACCTACAAATCCTTGCCGAGACCGCGCGGACCGTGCTGCGCCGGGACGGCATTACCGCGCCCGGCAGCCCAACGTGTGCTGAGTTTCAGGGTACGACCACCACCAGGAGAGTAACCCGCACCACCTCTGCACCTAGCCGCGAACCCAGCCCCCCGTCGCTGTGCGGTAGGGGAGATGACGCAACGTGACGAACACGCTGTACGCGAATGTCTTTGATGGCGGTATCCGCTCGTGCGCGGACGCGGACGACACTGGCCCCACGCCGCCTGCCCGGGTGGGTTTCGTCACTCAATGGTTCCCGCCGGAACCCACCGCTATCCCGCTGCTTATAGCGCAAGCGCTTCGCCGGCAAGGGCTCGTGGCTGACGTGCTGACCGGAGTACCGAACTACCCGACGGGCAGAGTCCAGACGGGCTACGCGGCCTACCGGCGAGTGAGGCAAACCTGGGATGGTCTCCGCGTCGTCCGGACGCCGCTCTACCCGAACCACAGCCATTCCGTCCTCGGGCGCATGGCCAACTACCTGAGCTACGCGGCATCCTCGACCATGTTCGGGTCATGTGTGCTCCGCCGCGCCGACGTGGCGCTCGTCTACTCCTCCCCCGCGACGGCGGCCATACCGGCCATGGCGGCCCGGTTACGCTGGGGAACACCATATGTGCTGATGATCATGGACTTGTGGCCGGACTCGGTTTTCGCCTCCGGGTTCCTCACTGAGGGGGTGGCTCGCCGCGTCGCGCAGACGGCACTCGTCGGGTTCACCGAACAGACGTACCGCTGGGCTGATCACATCACCGTCTCGTCTCCGGGCATGCGTGAGGTGCTCCAGCAGCGCGGAGTGCCGGAAAGCAAGGTCTCGGTTGTCTACAACTGGGCCGACGAGAAGCTGATGCAGCCGTTAGCGCCCAGCAACGAGCTGCGTAGGTCGTTGGGTCTCACGGATGAGTTCGTGGTCATGTATGCCGGCAATCTAGGCTCGGCTCAACGGCTGGATGTCGCGATCCGGGCAATGAGCCAGCTTCGCGACCTTGCGAACTTCCATCTGGTCCTGGTCGGTGAGGGCATCGAGGCGGTGCCGCTGCGGTCGCTGGCTGACGAACTCCAATTGCGTACGGTCCACTTTGTCGACCCCGTGTCGCGGGACAGGATGCCGGACGTCATGGCCTCAGCCGACGTCCAACTGGTCTCGCTGGCCGACGATCCGCTGTTCCGGATCACCATGCCGAGCAAGATCCAGTCGATCCTGGCCTGCGGTCAGCCGATAGTCGCCGCGATAGCGGGAGACGCGGCAGGAGTGGTCCGCGATGCCGGCGCTGGATTTGTCTCGCGTCCTGGAGACCAAGGTGAGTTGGCGGAGGTGCTACGGCGGGCCTACAACACGCCCCGGCAGTGCCTCCTTGCTATGGGCCAGACCGGGCACGACTACTACAACCGGGTGATGAGCGAAAGCACGAACTCGTGGGCCCTCGCCGACATTATCAGGGCGGTCGCCCGTGCGGGCGGGGCCGGAGTTCACCAGCGGAAGCGACAGCGACGATGACCCGACGAGTCCTGGTTCTCGGCGTCACCGGAATGCTTGGCCATGCATTGATGCGTGAGCTGAGCGCTGCCCCCGAACTCGACGTGTATGGTTCCGCGCGGTCCACGAAGGACCCCACGGAGTTCTTCCCCGCCGAGGTGGCGGCCCGCATCACATCTGGCGTGGACGTCACCGCGCTGGACCGGCTCCGCCGGCTGCTCGAGAACATCCGGCCGGACGTTGTCGTGAACGCTGTCGGTCTGATCAAGCAGATGCCGGAGATCCGGGATGCCGTCTGTGCGGTCACCATCAACGCCCTCTTCCCGCACCTGCTCGCCCAAGAATGCGCGCAACGCGACATCCGGCTCATCCACGTGAGTACCGACTGCGTCTTTTCCGGTATCCGCGGCAACTATCTGGAGACCGATGTCCCGGATCCCCCCGATCTCTATGGGCGCTCGAAGCTATTGGGCGAGATCACCCGACCGTCGCTCACCCTGCGGACATCCATCATCGGTCACGGACTCGCCAGCAGCCGGTCCCTTGTCGACTGGTTCCTGTCCCAGACAGGGACTGTCAGGGGCTACCCGAGGGCGATCTACACCGGTGTGACTACGCCCGAGTTCGCCCGCCTCCTCCGGACGATCGTGCTACCTCGTGCCGATCTCGCCGGGTTGTACCACGTGGCGGCGGAGCCGATCTCGAAGTACGAGCTGCTTCGCCTCATCCGCCAAGTCTACGGGTGGTCGGGTGAGATCACGCTCGACGATAGCTTCATCTGCGACAGATCGATGTCGGCGGAGGCACTGTTCTCGCTGACGGGCTATCGGCCACCGTCCTGGTACGAGATGGTGTCTCAGATGCTCGAGGCTCTGTCGCGGTGGAAGCTTCCGGCGTCCGAGTGGGGTGCATGACAGCCTTGACGTCCTTCTGCGCAGTCCTCCGGGTCGATGCCCAGCTCGGGGTGATGTTCTCTAACGGGTACCGAGCATGACGGCGGACGGTGGTCGCTTCCGCGCGCTGATCATGTCGAGCGCATTCGAGCCCGGCTTTCGTGGCGGTGGCCCGGTGCGGTCGGTCCGTCATATCGTCGATACCGCGCCGGCGAATGTAGCGGTCACCTTGGTCACCGAGGATCGGGACGTCGGTAGTCCGCAGCCGTACCCTGGCTTGTCCGGCACTTGGATCGACCGCGGCCGTTCCCGCGTCTTCTACCTTCCGGTTCGGCGACCATCGCAGTGGCTGAGGTTGCTGCGCGAGCTGCACACGCAGGACTTCGACGTCCTGTACCTCAACAGCCTCTGGTCGCCGCCCTTCAGCGTCCTTCCTGTCGTGGCACGCCGACTGGGACTGATCCGAGCACACACCGTTCTGCTCGCGCCGCGGGGAGAGTTGTCCGCCGGTGCTCTCGCCCTGAAGACACGGAAGAAACTGGCCTTCCTGCGCTGGTGGGCTCCGTTCCTAAGGAGGACGGGCATCCTTTGGCACGCGTCCACCGAAAGGGAAGCGGCCGAGATCAGAGCACTCTTTCCGGACGCACGGATCATGGTCGTCCTGAACGGCTTGACGCTACCGGCAGAGCCGCTAGCCGTTCTAGCCGGCAACGAAGGACCCGCGCGCTTCGTGTTCGTCAGCCGGATCTCGCCCAAGAAGAACCTGGACCTCGCCCTGACCGCCTTGCAGAAAGTGGCGCACCCGGTCAGCGTGGACATCTACGGCCCAATTGAGGACGTCCAGTACTGGTCCCGCTGCCGGCGACTTATCGAGCATCTCCCATCTGGGGTTCGGGTCAGCTACCTGGGTGAGTTGACCGCCGATCGGGTACGGGAGACCTTCGCCCGCTACGACGCCTTCCTGTTCCCCACCTGCGGCGAGAACTTCGGCCATGTCATCGCGGAGAGCCTGTCCGCATCATGCCCGGTCGTCTGCTCGGACCAGACGCCATGGACAGACGTTCTCGACGGCGGCGGTGGCGCGGTTGTCCGCCCTCTGACGGCAACGGCGCTCAGCATCGAAATCGAACGGATCGCGACCAGGACGCCGACGCAGCGTCTGGAGTGCCGGCGCGCCGCGGGGGACGTCTACCGTTCCTGGCGCGCTACAACAGACGACCGCAACGTGCTCGATCAGCTTCGCGTAGCAGCGGCTGAGCGACCGGGCCTTGAGCCACCGCGGCCGCACCACAACACCCAGGCGCGGTCGACGTGGCGCATCCTGGCTAGGAGAGACGATGGATGAGAATGTCCTGCTTCTCGCGCCCTCGGAGGGTCTCGGTGGCGGCATCGAACGATATGTCTCGACGGTAGAGTCTGTGTTCAAACGGTTCGAGGTCCCGTACCGCCGGCTTAACCTGGTCCGGCATGACCGCGTGCACGGACTCGACACGAAGGTGCGTTTTGTGCGAGAAGCGCGCCGGGCGGTGCGGTGCAGTCCAGGACCTACCCGTCTCGTGGTGGCCCACTGCAATCTGCTGCCCGTGGTCGCCGCTGTTGCGCACCTGGAGAACTACTCGGGCGCCACGGTGATTCTGCACGGCCGTGAGATCTGGTCGCGCGGCAACGTGCGGGGTCATTGGATGATGCAGCGCTCGGATGTCCGCGTCGTGGCCGTGAGCAACTTCAGCGCCGGCGGCCTCGTGACGACCTGCCCGGCAAACGTCCTTCTCCCCGGAGTTTCGCCAGCGTGGTACCGGACGCTGGTGGATGCCGGAGCCCGGGGCACCCGGGTGCCGGGTGTGTTCAACGTGGTCACGACATTCCGGCTGGACGACTGGCGCGGTAAGGGGCTGCCGACCCTCCTCGATGCGCTGCGGATCGCTGGTGACGACCGCGTACGACTGACCATCTGTGGTACCGGTCACGCTCCCACCGAGCTGCTGGAGGCGATCGCTCCATTTCCCTGGTGCCGGCTCGCACCGGGCCTGAGCGACCCCGACCTCGCTCAATTGCTGGCCGACGCGGACCTCTTCGTGCTCGCCACCCGCACGCGCCAGGGAGGGCGCGCGTCCGGCGAAGGATTCGGTCTGGTGCTCCTCGAGGCACAGCTGGCCGGCACGCCGGTGGTCGCACCGGCCTACGGCGGCAGCGGTGACGCGTTCCTGCCCGGCGTTACGGGCCTCGCACCACTCGACGAAACACCGGAAGCGCTCGCCGCGGCGCTCGCCGCGCTCCTGAATGACGACGAGGGGCGGCAACACATGGGTGAGGCGGCGGCGCAGTGGTCCCGTATGTGCTTCGAACCCGACGCGTACGGACGGCAGGTCATGCGGGTGCTACTTAACCGCCCGCTGTTGCTGCCCCACCGTATGTCCCTCGAGGTGGCCGCCCCGCAGCCGTGATCGGGAACCCCCGCGTCAGGCGACTGTGCCGGCCTCCCCAGGTCGCTTTGCGGGCAGACACCGTAACCGCCCACGCGGGAAGGAACCCGGCCGGTCCCGCCGGTGCCGCTGGCCTTGATCAATCACGGTCCGACAGCCGCCGTGACCGCGACGCCCTCTAACGCCATCGATGGGCTCGGTTGGCAGGCGTGAAAGTGGGCACGTTTGGGGCGGCGGTCGGCGTGGTCTCCTGAGTGAGGCCTCCCGGCCATTGGGGCACGAGCCGCTTGTGTTGCCACCGATCGCTCAAACCCTCAGTGAGAGACGGTGCTAGCAGGGACAGGCCGAGCAACAGCCAAATGATTGTTGCCACCCTGTTCGCGGTCAACGCGGGAAGCCCGACCGAGGCGGCTACAGCGACAACGACCAGGCCGCCAGACAGCCGGGCTTCGGCGAGGTCCATCCGGATGTGTCGCCGAATCCACGTCGCGGCGAGTACGAGCAGAGTCGCGGTGTAGATCGTGGCGCCGACGACACCGGCTACACACAGCGCCTCTACCCAACCATTGTCGTAGGGCGCGGATAGGCCCCCGGCGCCGAACCCGAACCATGGTGAATTGTCCAGGACGGCGACAGTCACCTCGCGAAGACTCGAGCTGCCGCCGAGCCGCCCGCCCGTGTATAGGTCGAGGAGTCCCTTGGCCTCTTCTGGATGGAGCAGTCGCGTCAGGAAGTCCCCTCCTATCCATGTAGGTGCGACTCTGAACAGGGCGAGCGTGACTAGGGTAAGAATCCCCGTGATCAGCAGCGTAAGGCGACGCACCCGTTGCGCTGGTTCACGTAGCACCTGCCAAACGCCGACGGGCAGCCCGACGAGTAAGAAGATCTTGCTCACGGTCAGAATGCCGCCGACGCTGATCAGTATTCCGCTGACGGCTAACTTAACTGATCTATCTAGGTAAAGGTAGATCGCGGCGAGCAGGGCGATGCCGTACATCTCGCCGGCCTCGGCCGGCTGGTTAAAAGCCCCGGTGTACCGACCAAGCTGGGCTGCGCGCCCAGCCACCGTACCGGTGGAGGCGTCGGCGACGGGAACGGTGTTGTCCCAGAATCTTGACAGCAGCGGCGTCAGATCATGAACCTGCGACCAGTATGCGATGACGGCGTTGGCACACATCGCCAGGACGACGACGCGACAGGTGACAGTAAGCAGACGACGCCGGTCCGCTCCGGCCGCCAACAGCGTCCACACCGAAACGAGTACGACGACCGGCAGCACCAGGTTATCGAGCCCTGCGAGAGGGCTACCCACGTGGAACTGTGAAATGTTTGCGACGGGCGCGAGCGCTCCGACAAGTGCGAGAAGCATTTCGACCGCGAGGAGGACCACCACGAGCATGGCGGCTCGGGGAACTCTCACGCGGATCCACCACATCGAGAGCAGCACAATAGCGCCTACGCTGTAAGCCGCTATCTGCTCGGTGCGGACGCCAGCAACAGGCGTGTACGGACCGAAGGCGGCGACACTGATCCCAGTACCCGCGAGCAAGGCGACTTTAACCCATGGTCCAGCCGATTGACCGCGATCTTGAACGTTTCCCACGCATCCGTAGCGGTGCGGATCATCCATTAGTGACAATCAGATCACGAAAGCATCCTACCGGGCCACGGCATATCACCTACGGCTGTGTTATAGGTCGGCTCAAGTACCTTGCGCCGCGGTCCTCGGCCGCGCCGTGGTGCGACGCCATCGCCGGCCTCCCCCTCAACCACCCCAGATCCTGTGCTCGTCGGCGGGTCGAGGTTATGGTCGTCGGCGCCCCGCGACCAGGCTGACGCCACAGCGGATATACCACTCTCTCATCCCTCTCGCCAGATGTGCCGAACTGTCTGCTCAGCATAGTGGTTCTCATGGGTACTAGATCCGGTAATCAGCGAGCGAACCACACGCCGCGGCCAGAGCCGCACCCTTCCGGGTGATGAACATGTCTGCCAGCGCTCGACCGCCAAGATCCAACATAGGATACCCGTGGGCGGAGAGTGCCCGTTGCCACCATCCGAGACGGAAGGATGCCCATGAGATTCGTTCATCCGGACGACTGGCAACACCCCGGCATCGCGATCACGATGTACGGGTATTCCCCGTGGCCGAAGGAGGCGCTCCTTCGAACCGTTCTCGCGGACGGAAGGATAAGCGATCTGCCGGGGGACTTCGTTCTGGTCGCGACGACGAAGGACGGGGAACGCCATCTGATCGTCACGTCGGTGTTGGGCATCCGGCCGTACTTCTACATCGATGCGCCCGGACCCGCACTGCACGGAAACGACGTATTCGAGCTTGCCGTCCGGGCCGATCTGCCGTGGACATGGGACCTCGACGCGCTGCGTGCCGTGGCATGGTTCGGCCACACCGTAGGCGCGCAGACGCTGCACCCGCGGGTACGCCGTGTCCCGCCTACCTCGATAATGGTGCATAACGGCTCGGGCTGGCGGGTAGAGACTGAGCCGTTCTGGCGAGAGATCTTTCGCGCTCGACCCGTCACGACCGACGACGCGGTCGACGTGTTCAACGTCGTGATGGACGAGCTCATCGCGGGGCAGCCCTTGGTCTCGCTGAGTGGCGGCTTCGACTCGCGGGCAATCCTCTCCCGGGCGCTCGCCGTTGGTTATCTCCCAGAGGTCATCACGATGGGGTATCACGACAGCACGGACCTGCGTGTGGCGACCCGCATCGCCAACGACCATTGCCTGAAACAAACATGCGTCGCCCTGGACGTTGATGACTACTTCAGGCACGCGGCGCTGATCGTGAGGTTGACCGGGGGGACAAAAACCGTCGCCAGCTGGCACACGTTCCTGTACTGCCAAGGCCGCGAGCGCTCGGAGCCGAACTTGAATGGCACTAATGGCGACGTGGCAAAGACCTACCCGCACCTTGACCGAGGTCGTCTGGCACGCCTGGCCGATCGCGGCGGTGGGATGACGGTACGCGCATACTGGGCGGCACGGGTCGGTCGGCGTTCCCAGCGGATGGCCGGCTTCCTGCCATTCCTAGCGCCCGCGGGCGCCGCGGCCGCGGTCGCATTCAGCCAGCGGTCGATCGCGCCAGCTATCGCCGATAGAGGCAAAGGATTGGACATCCTGGACCGCTTCTTCGGCACGCAACGGGTAAGGCACTTCCACGGCAACGGGTTCAGCCTGCTCGGCTATCACACCGCTCCGGCGTCGCCATTCCTCGACTCGAGGTTTATCGCAGCCGCCGCCGCCCTCCCGCGCAACGCAAAGCTCGGCAACAACTTCCACCGCCGCCTTATCCAGCGCAACGCGCCGTCGCTCATGAACTACCCGGTGAACGGAGAGCCGATCGTGTACCCTTCGGCGCCGAGGCGGTACTGGCGGGCAAGCCAATCTCCGATTACGCCGTACAATCCTCTGGATAGGGTGTACGGCGATCCGCGCGCAGCAGAGATTCTGCGCGACTCGCCGCATCTTGCCCAGTTCCTCACTACGGCCGAGCGAGGGCGTGTGGTGGAGTCGGGAGCCGTGGCGGTGAAAGACTTTCTGCTCACGCTCCACTTCGCCGCGTCCGTGGCAGCCATGCCCCGACAGTTCCGGGATGCCAGGACCTCGCTGCGGTGACAGGTGCTTCCGTCGGCCAACCGGACGTCACGGCCGCACGCCAGTGCGCCGCCGGTCTCTGAGCGGAGAGGCCTGCTGTGAGACCCGGTACGCGGACCGCGTCGCCAAAGCGAGCGCCGCGGCGGACAACGTGTATCCGAGACCGCTGAGTAGGCCGGCGACGATGACGGGCAGCGCCGCGATCTTCACCAGTGCGAAGCCCAGCACCAGGGCGACCAGTGCGGGGGCGCGGTACAGGCCGACGCGTCGGCCGGCGCCGAGCATGAGACATTCCTTGCTCAGCAGGTAGTCCACGGACCTGACGACGCCGACGCCGCAGAGGACCGCGACGACGGGCAACGCCGGTAAGTAATCGCGGCCGTAGAGGAAGCCGAGAGTCAATTCACTGACAGCCGCGACAACGACGGCAGAGGCGAGAGTCAACCCTGCCGTCTTGAACACCTCGCCCCGCAGCTGAGGGCGCCTGTTATCGAACTCCGCACCCCGCCGTGCGAACCAGTGCATTCCGCTGGCGTCGCCGACGGCGGTGACCGCGGCCTGGGCCGCCAGGGCAATGGCATAGAAGGCGACGATCTGGGACGGGAATATCACCGTAACGGCGACGAGTTCTAGCCGGTACTGGACAAGGGTCACCCAGTTCCCCGGCGCCAAATGTAGCGTCGCACGCACGAGACGGCGGTCTGTTCCGGGCGAACCTTGGCCCCGTTTGGTCGCGAGCGACATCCAGACGATCAGGACGCAGGCCTGGGTACCGCACACCGCCAGGACCCAGACGGCCGGATCCGTGGTCCTGATGACAACGAGAGCGACCATTGCCGCGATGGCGAACGTGGGCTCCAGGAGGCGGACAATGTTGAACTCAGTGGCCATCCGGCCCATCCGCTGAGCCTCGGCGATTGCTACACCGGCGAGCTGAGTCTCCAGGACGCCGAGGAGAACAGCCAGTTCGATGCGCCAGTCTGGCCGCTTGACCAGGAGCAGCAGGCCGAGGATGGCACCGGCCGCTGCACACGTCGACAATAGGGGTAGTGCCAGATCGCCGAAGCGGTGGCGACTCGCTGTCCGCTTATCCAGCACCATGGCCTGTGGAAGGCCGCCCAGCGCGAGGATGCCGATGGTGGTGATCCAGGTCTGCCAGGTCACGTACTCCCCCCGGCTGCCGGGGCCGAGCGCGCGACTCGACATCACGCTGGTAACTAGACCCCCGACGAGCAGCCCACCATTGGTCAACGTCGTCGGCAGTCGTCCGATCCGCGGTAACAGCGATGGTGAGGCACGGCGCCGGGATTCGCGAGCGATCGACGCGGTCGGCGTGTTAGCGGCGGGCGGTGAGCCGGCTTGCCGACCGGCGTACAGCCAGCTCACGTCCGTCGGGCGCAGCGGCCCGACGAAGCATGACGCCGTGCGCATCGACTGCGGCAACGTTGCCCCATGTGGAACGCGGCAGCCCCGGCCAGCGCCGGCGGACTAACCTTCATCGGGTCCATGTGTCCCATCCCGGTCGACGGTTCTTCTCAACGGAATCGTAAGGGGCAACGATGCCGTAGAGCCCCGGATCGCAAATGCTCCACAAGGAGACATTGGACAGCGCGGCGAACCGCATTCGCAGTGGTGGGTGGTTACCCTTGCCATGTCGGCAAACTCTGGGTCGATCTGGCCGTGTGTCATTCCGGCCCAGGTCGCGCCGTCACCCGCTACGCCGCATCCGGTACTGCGGAAAGTACGTCGCCGCACGCAGCTCGTCGAGCTCAATTCCCTCGGCCGCCGCGTGCCTGGCCAGAAGCGACTCATACCGGTGCTGGTCCACGACCACCGCCCCGGTCCAGAATTCGGCCCGCTCGCCGCCGCAGGACTTCTTGAAGCGGAACAGGCTGTCGTCCGCGGCGAGACCGCCGCCGAGATGCACCACCCGCAGCTCGCTGTCCCGAGCCCAATTCAGCAGCGACCACATCAGCAGGTTGTTGACTCCCGAGCTGGCGCCGTTGCGGGTAGAGGCGCCCAGATGGTAGTGGGCGCGATCACCATGGGTCAGCACGAGGTACGCCGCCACGACGTCGCCGTCGGCATCTCGGGCCGTCGCCAGGTGCAGGTTCTCGCCAGACCCGCCATGCAGCTTCAGGTAATAGTCGTCGGGGAACACGTACCAGGAAGAGCTGCCGACTCGCGCCATGGTCTCCTCATACAAGACGCGGAAGGCGCTTCCGTACAGGAGATCCGTCACTTTGGCGGGCCCGATCTCGGTCATCAGGCCAGCGCGTTGTGCCTTGCGAACCTGCCGGCGCACGCTCGGCGCCAGATCGTTCCACAGCGCCTCGGTTCCGCGGTCCACCCGAACCACCACGGTGTCACCCCGGCGAACCAGATCCATGCCGCTTAGGCCGCGCGCCGCGGTGAGCGAGCGTAGATCCAGCGGGGAGAAACGCAGGAACGCCGTCACCACGGTGTCCCCAAGCCAGGCCTGGCGCAACCCGGACCAGAATTCGGCCAGCTCGTCGCGACCGCAGCCGGCCGCGACATACATACCGCTGTACCCGTACGGACTCACCACGTCGTATCCGCCCCCGGAGAGTGGCCGGAGTACGTACGGGACCACGGCTCGGCCGGGCCAGTCCGCGCAACGCCACGCGCCACCTTCGGTGCTGGCGGCCGCGACACCGTAACCCGGCGTGAAGTAGATATCCGGGTAGCGGCGTTGGTCCCGGCCGGAGGCACCCTCCGGGTCGTAGATCGTCAGACCCGTCGCGACCACCGGCTGCCATCCCTCGGAGTTGCCAATTCGTGTACGCCCTCCGTCAACGTCGCAGGTGTGCCGAAACCTGGTCGCGGGCCCGCCGCCATCGACAGGTGGTCGGTCGTTGGGCAGCGGAGTGGTTAGGAGCAGCGTTCGTCCTGGTCGCCTTCCTCACGAAGGGCCCAACGAGACATTCCTCGCTGGGTCACGCCATATGCCTGATCCGGTGAAAAAATCCGGATTACCCCGTCGCAGTCCGTATAGGCCTAGTTGTGTTCAAGGAGGGCGACTTCCGCCCTACTGGCCCGACCAGCTGGGGAATGATGATGCAGGCAATCGGTGGCACAGTCGAGGCCGCACGGCGGCGCCGCAACAAGTCGGCACGCCAGTCGGCGGTGCTGCGAACGGTCGACATGGCAGGCTGGATCATCGGTTTCGCCACCGCCGCCTGGACCAGGTACGAGTTCACCCTCACCGCTGACCGGCTCATCGTGATTCTCGCCGCAGCACTCATCGCCGGCGCCCTCCACATTGGACTCGATCGGCTGCACCGCCACCGGTGGGGGCGCGTCCCGGTCGGCAGCCTGCCCGAAGCACGTGCCCTGGCCGCAACGGTTACCTGCACCGCCGCCGTGATGCTGCTCGTCGTGTTGGCCCTGTCAAAGCGACCGGTCCCGGCCAGCACGCCCCCGGTGGGGGCGGCGTTAGCCCTGGTCCTGATGCTGTCTGCCCGCTGGACCTACCGCCACCGCGATGATCTGTCCCGCCGGCCCCGTACCAACTCGGCAACGCCGGTGCTGCTGTTCGGGATCGGCTCTGCCGGCCAGGGACTGCTGCGGGCGATGCTGAGCGACCCGGAAGGCAAGTACCTGCCAGTGGGACTGCTCGACGACGACCCGGAGAAGAACCGCCTGCGCATCGACGGTGTACCTGCGCTCGGCGGCCGACCTGACATCCACACCGCTGTCGCGCGCACCGGAGCACACACGCTGATCCTCTCAGTGGCCAACGCCGACGCCGAGCTCATCCGCGAGATTCAGAACCAGGCGACTGCCGCCGGTGTGGATTTCAAGGTCGTGCCACCGGTCCGTGAACTGGTAGACCAACGGATCAGGGTCACCGATGTACGTAGCCCGGATCTCTGCGACCTGCTCGGCCGCCGGCACGTGGCCGCCGACCTGGTCACGAACGACACCGGACTGCGCGGCCGGCGAATCCTGGTGACCGGCGCCGGCGGCTCGATCGGGTCTGAGCTGTGCCAGCAGATCATGCGGACCGACCCTGCGGAGCTCATGATGCTGGACCGCGACGAGTCCGCTCTGCACAGCTTGCAGCTCTCGCTGTCCGGGCGGGCGATGCTCGACGGGCCTGAGCTGATCCTGGCTGACATCCGCGACGCCGAAACGGTGGCCCGGGTGTTTGCCAATCACCGGCCCGAGATCGTCTTCCACGCGGCCGCTCTCAAGCACCTCACGCTGCTCCAGCGGCACCCCGCTGAAGCCATCAAGACCAACATCTGGGGCACCCTGGCCGTGCTGGACGCGTGCCGGGACGTGGCGAAGTTCGTGAACATTTCGACTGACAAGGCGGCCGACCCGATAAGCGTGCTCGGCTATTCGAAACGGATCACCGAGCGGCTGATGGCATACGCCGCGGACAAGTACCAGGGGACGTTTCTGAGTGTCCGGTTCGGGAACGTACTCAACAGCCGCGGCTCGGTCGTGACCGCTTTCCGCCGGCAAATCGAGGCCGGCCTACCGCTCACCGTCACCCACCCCGAGGTCACCCGGTACCTGATGACGGTGCAGGAAGCGGCGCACCTAGTTCTCCAGGCGGCGGCGATCGGCGGCGACGGCGAGGCGTTGGTCCTCGACATGGGCCAGCCGGTGCGCATCGACGACATCGCCCGGCAGCTCGCCGCAGAGGCCGCCGGCTCCACCCAGATCGTCTACACCGGCCTGAGGCCCGGGGAGAAGCTGCACGAGGATCTGCTTGGCCAAGGCGAGACCGACTTCCGTCCACTGCACCCGCTCATCTCACACGTGACGGTTCCCGCGCTCGAACCCAGCGAGGTCATCACGATCGATCCGTTCGACGAGCCGGAGAAGGTCATCGAGCAACTGGCCCGGTTCTGCGGTCCGCCGGCCGGGATCGACGATCCACTGAGATGGCACCCAGCAACTCTGCGCCGCATCCCATGACGTCCGGCCGGCTTTCTCAGGAAGCATGGCTGCGGTGCGAGGATTCCGAACCGCCGTCCGGACGCATCGCCGTGGCTCCACTAGACACATCGTGGCGGCCTCCAGCCACTGCAGATGCCCAACCTGGTGCTGGGTGAAGCGCCGCCCCGCCAGCGGGTTTCGAGCTCAAACGATCATCATTGTCAGCCACGAATGGGAAGTTTATGGAGATGCGACCGCTTTGGCTGCTACATGACGTATAAAGAGGTGAGGTAGTCAGGAGGATCGGAGGCAGGCATGGGGTCACACGAATATCTAGGGGCGCTACGCAGGCGCTGGTGGTGGGTCGTCCTTGCCATGGCCGTCGCTATGGCGCTCGCCGGCACGCTGAATGTCACCATGACACGGCGTTACACGTCCAACGTGACCTTCTTCGTGAACGTCCCGAGTCGCGGTGTCAGCGACGCCTACGCGGGCAGCCTCCTCTCCGCCCAGCGGGTGAAATCGTACGTCGAGGTCCTAACCAGTAACCGGTTGGCACGGTCGATTGCGGCAGACGGGGCACTCGGCCTCGACGCTACGCAGGTGCAGTCACGGATCAGTGCACGCACTGTGCCCGACAGCGTTCTGCTCCGGGCGACCGTGACCGACACGTCCCCGGCCCGGTCGTTGCGGATCGCCCAGTCGCTCGCGACGGCATTCATTAGCCTCATACATTCGTTGGAGGCGGCGCCGGGAGGCGGTACGTCGACGGTGAATGTGGAAGTGGTTGCCGGCCCGGAGCTGAACTCGACGCCGATCTCGCCGCGACCGATACGGAACCTCCTGCTGGCCGGGCTGCTGGGGCTGCTTGCCGGCACCGCCATCACGGCACTTAGACATGTGGTAGACACCAGCGTCCGGTGTTCGGACGCCCTGCAGCGCTTCGAGATCGGACCTCATTTGGGTTCGATTTCTGTAGATCGAAGGATGCGCCGTCAGCCGCTGGTCGGCGAGGCAAGCGCGCTCTCGTGGCGTGCTGAGGAACTGCGTCGTCTCCGCACCAACCTGAACTCTGTCAAGGTCGATGCGAATGCGCACATCATGGCGGTCACCAGCGCGGTTCCCGCTGAAGGCAAATCGAGCACCGCGGCAAATCTGGCGATCATGTTCGCCAAGGCGGGACGACGGGTGGTAATCGTCGACGCCAGCCTGCGGAAACCTCGCCTCGCCGACATGTTCCTCATCGAAGGCGCCCTGGGGCTGACGAACGTCCTCACCGGCGAGGCATCGCTGGATTCGGTCCTGCAACCTTGGGGTGCTCACCGACTGTGCGTCCTGCCAAGCGGGACGAGCCCAGACAACCCGAGCGAACTGCTCGGTTCGCGGGAAATGGCGACCGTGCTGCTGAACCTGAAGGACAAGTTCGACATCGTTATCATCGACATCCCGCCATTATTGCCGGTGACCGATGCTGCAGTGGTCGCCGCTCAGGCCGATGGGACCATTCTCGTGGTCCGCCACG